>JBKPIZ010000439.1:0-3705 GCA_046730495.1 Pseudomonadota bacterium | reverse complement strand
CCCGCCTCTTTGAGCTTCTCCACCAATTCGGTGACGCTCTTGACCTTCACGCCGGCCTTGCGCACCGGCGGTTCGGCGGTCTTGACCACTTGGAGCCGCGGCTTGACGTCGACGCCATAATCGGCGGCGGTCTTTTCGTCGATCGGCTTCTTTTTTGCCTTCATGATATTGGGCAAGGACGCATAGCGTGGCTCGTTGAGCCGCAAATCGGTGGTGACGATCGCGGGGGTTTTCAGCCTCACCGTTTGTAAGCCGCCGTCGACCTCGCGCGTGACCATGACCGCATCGCCGTCGAGCGTCACCTTGGACGCGAAGGTGCCTTGCGGCCAGCCGAGCAGCGCCGCCAGCATCTGTCCGGTTTGATTGCAATCGTCGTCGATGGCCTGCTTGCCCATGATGATCAGTCCGGGCTTTTCGCCATCTGCGATCGCTTTGAGGATTTTGGCGACCGCCAGCGGCTCGACCGCGCCCTCGACCTTCACCAGGATGCCGCGGTCCGCGCCCATGGCGAGCGCGGTGCGGATGGTTTCGCCCGCCTGGGCCGATCCGATCGAGGCGCAGACAATCTCGGTCGCTTTGCCGGCCTCTTTCAGCCGGATCGCCTCCTCGACGGCAATCTCGTCGAACGGGTTCATCGACATTTTCACGTTGCCGAGCTCGACCCCGGAGCCGTCCGGCTTGACCCGAATTTTCACGTCTTTGTCGATCGCCCGTTTCACGGGCACCAGAATTTTCATGAGAAGGCTGCTGCTTGTTATTTGTTTAAGCGCTCACGCGACTGAGGAATTCGCGCGCTGCTGCGGTGCGGCAAACTACCGGCCATCCCCGGTCCGGTCAACGCCATCAGTGGCGTGCCGCAAATGCTTACGAACTTCGGAATCGGGACACTACCGGTTCTCGCCAGGCTTCCAGAGGACGTCGCCTGCGCCCTTGCCATTGGCATGACGACTGGCAACGAAAAGGTAATCCGACAGCCGATTGAGGTATTTGAGCACTTCGGGGGTGACGCTCTCCCCGGCCTTGTCCTTGAGCTCGGCGGTCAACCGCTCGGCGCGCCGGCAGAGGGTCCGCGCCAGATGCAGATAGGCCGCGGCGGGGGTGCCGCCCGGCAGGACGAATGAGCGCAGCGGCGCAAGTTCGGCATTGAGCCGATCAATTTCGGTCTCGAGCCAAGCTACCTGCCTATCGGTGACGGTCAACCGCGCTCCGCCAGGTCCCTTTCCGTGCTCCGGCGTGCAAAGGTCGGCGCCGACATCGAACAGATCGTTCTGGATCCGCGCCAGCACACTATCGAGCCCGGCGTCGGCGGCCGTGTGCAGCCGCGCGATCCCGATCGCGGCATTGGTTTCATCCACCGTGCCATAGGCGGCGATCCGCAGATCGTATTTCTTGCGCCGCCCGCCGCTGCCGAGCGCAGTGCTGCCGTCGTCGCCGGTGCGCGTGTAGATTTTGTTCAGAACGACCATCGCGCTTCGCGCAGCTATTTCGCCATAAGCCAGACCGTGAACATGATAACGATGATGGCGAGGAATTGCAGCAAGACGCGCAGCCGCATCAATTGCTGCGACCGATGAGGCGAGCCGCCGCGCATCATGTTGACGAGGCCGAGCAGCAACACGACGGCGACGGCGCCGATCGCGATCGGGACCCCGATATGGGACATGAAATTGGCCATGGCGCATAATATCTAGCTTGGCTTGAGCGGGAGAGAAAGCCGGGCCGTCGTCATTCCGGAGCCGAGCCAACGGGCCCGCGCGAAGTCGCGCGGCCCGATAACAGGTTTCACGAGGAGCCCGGAATCCACAAGGACTTGCCGCTACGCGGCAATCCGGAATGACGTTGAAAAGGACATGCGCTAAGAAGTAAGTGCAAAAGGAAACGCCCGCGATGATCGTCGACTTCCAGCACCATTTCACCCCGCGCGAATTGATCAAGGACGATCCGGGCGACCGGCTGGTCCTGCACTACGACGCGCTCGGCGCGCCAAGCTACACAGTGCATTCTCTGCTCTACGACCTTGACGAGCACGTGCGCATGATGGAGCTCGCCGGTATCGACGCGGCCTGGCTCACCAGCGCCGCCGGCATGTGCGCGGGTCTCGAGACCTCGCGGCTCGTCAACGACAAAGCCGCGCAAGCCGAGCGCGATTATCCGGGCCGTTTCATCGGCGCCGCGCACGCCCATCCGCTCGGCGGCGCCGCGGCGTTCAAAGAACTCGCCCGCTGCCGCCACGAGCTCGGCTTCCAGGGCGTGGTCGTCACCTCCGAGTTCGACGGCAAGTTCATCGACGACGCGGCGCTGGAGACGTTCTGGAAGGAAGTCGCCAAACTCGACATGTTCGTGTTCGTGCATCCGGCGCTCAAACTCAATCACGCGCAACAGTTCGATGCTTACGACACCGCGCGCGCGGTCGGACGTGAATTTTCATTGATCATGGCGACGATCCGGCTGATCAATTCTGGTGTGTTCGATCGTCATCCCGCCCTCACCGTCCATATGGCGCATCTCGCCGGCGGCATCGCCTCGATGCTGGCGCGCATCCGTTGTTTTCAGGATAAGGAATTTTGGGGGACGGCCGGTAACCAGCGCCACGGCCGCAAAGCCGAAAAAGACTTCGATCATTACATCCGGCACAATCTCGTCTTTGACACTGCGGGATTTGCCGGCGGCATCGGCGCGATCAAAGCGGGTTTGAGCGAAATTCCCGCCTCGCGCATCGTGTTCGCGACAGATTATCCGCAGGAAATCAGAAAGCGCGAGCCGGTGCGCGATTTCGTGCACGAACTGCGCGCGCTCGGCCCCGACGGCGAGCGCATCCTGTCGGGCAATGTCGGCCTTCTGCTCAAGGAGCCACCGGCGCCGGTGCGAACAAAAATAGAAGAGCGGATGTTGTAGGGGCGGCAGCGATCCCGTCGTCACGCGGCATCGTGGAAAATGACACCGAGTGTGTGCCGGCGGCCGGAGCGCAAGCGGCTTACGCCGTGCCGCATATTGACTCGATAAATTCCGCGGGTGCCGCGAACCGGACGGTGGTGGACCGGAAAGATCACGCCCTCGCCCTGCCTGAGCGGCACGACTTCCGCGCGCGACTGCATGCGCGGTCGTTGCTCGGTGAGCAAGAACTCGCCGCCGGCAAAATCTCGCTCCGGCTCGGACAAAAGAAATGCCACCTGAAGCGGAAAGACGTTTTCGCCGTAAATATCCTGATGCAAGCAATTGAAGTCACCGGAACCATAGCGGAGAAGCAACGGCGTCGGCTTGCTTTGTCCGTCGGCATGGCAGCGCCTGAGATAAGCAGCGTGCGTCGAGGGATACGCTAAATCGATGCCGAGCGCCTTGTTCCAGCGATTGGCAACCTGCGCCAGGGCCGGATAAAGCGAATCGCGCAGCGCGGTGACGACGTGCGGCAAGGGATATGCGAAATATTTGTATTCGCCGCGCCCAAAACCGTGCCGCGCCATGACGATCCGACTGCGAAATAGTTGATCAGAGTCGTAGCTCTCCGCCAAACCAGTGCATTCTTTTGGCGTCAGCAATGGTTCGGTGGTCGCACAGCCATGGTCGTCCAGATTGGCGACGAACGTGTGCCAATCGAGCGCGCCAACGCGCTCGCCGATCGACGGCGAGTTTGGTTGTGCGATTGACCGTTGTGTTTGAACCATTCCCACCACGGGCTGTGCCTTGCCTTGCTAAAAAATTGCGAAT
>JBKPIZ010000438.1:0-2318 GCA_046730495.1 Pseudomonadota bacterium | reverse complement strand
ACATCATCGACGCCATGCCCCGCTTATCGGGTCAGGACCAGATCTCCGCACGAAGGAGATCAAACCTCAGTTCCCGAACGGGATCGTCAGTTCCGTCTCATTCGTGTCCACCACGAACACCGCGAGGAGCTTCGCCGATTTTGTTTTGCTGGCATTGGCGCTGATGACGTGGCGGTCGCCGGGCAGCTCGGAGAAGCTCTGTCCGGCCTTGTAGATCGTCACCGGTCCATCATTGACCTGACTGCGGATCGCTCCCTCAAGCACGGTCGCGTAGATGAAGGCGGATTTGGGATGCGTGTGACCGGGCGAGTAGCCGCCCGGACCATATTCGACGAGCACGCCCTTGACGCTCTTGCCGGGAACGTTCGGTAGCTCGTGCTGGTAGACCAAAGGTCACTTTGGCGTTCTTCGACTTCGGCACATCCGCGAGGACGCTGCCGAACGGCAGAATTGCAACAAGCAGCGAACAGAGGATGCGTTTCATGGAGCCCATCCTCCGTTTGAGATGCGGGATTAGGCTGCCGCGGGTGAGCGACGGCGTGCTTAGTTTGGCTTTAGGAGTTTCTAAGTCCCGCGGAACATTACGCGGGTTCTGCGATTGCAACGCCCCATAACTTTGCCTCGTTCCGACGCACTTCGAATTATTTTCGACTGACCGCGTTTCTAGTTCTTGTCCATAGGTTCTCGTTGCATAGCCTAATTTTCGCGCATCGGTGTGAACGGTGTGGGAACAACGCTGCTGGCACGAAATTGCTGTCACAATCGTTCAGCCACGTTCCATTGTCCTATGCAATCCTTGTTGTCCATGATGCTGTGAGCCGCAGGCGAGGCTCGGCACAGCCGCCATTTTCGCCCTCCGTGGGTCACCATGCCGCAGTCGAACCCTAAGGTCGTGATACTTGGCGCGGGCTTCGGCGGACTTGAAGCAGCGAAAACGTTAAGACGCGCGCCAGTCGAAATCACCCTGATAGACCGGCAGAATTATCACTGTTTCCAACCGCTACTCTACCAGGTCGCGACCGCTGCACTGTCACCCGCCGATATTGCCTGGCCAATTCGCCATATTCTGCGTCGGCAAAAAAACGCGACAGTATTTATGTCGGAGGTAACCGGCATTGATGTCCGGGCGCGCGTCGTAAACACAAAAGCTGGCCCATTCTCCTTTGACTTCCTGGTGATCGCGACCGGGGCAAGAAATTCGTATTTCGGTCGTGATCGTTGGGCCGAGCTCGCTCTGGGCCTCAAGCGCATAGAAGACGCAACCCGTATTCGTCGCAGTATTCTGTGTCCTCGTTTGAGGAAGCGGAGCTCGCTCGCGACGACGCCGAGCGCAAGCGGCTGCTCACATTCGTGATCATCGGCGGCGGCCCCACCGGCGTCGAGATGGCGGGTGCCATAGCCGAAGTCGCGCGACAGACGCTCGCCCGTGACTTCAGGCGCATCGATCCACGGACAGCCAGAATCGTGCTGATCGAAGCAGGACCGCGTCTTCTGCCTACCTTCTCGGAACAACATTCGAGCTACGCACGCGACACGCTCGTAGCAATGGGCGTCGATGTGATGACCTCAAGCCCGGTGCTGGAATGCGATAGGCGCGGCATTGATCTTGCAGACGGTCGTATTGAGGCAGGCTCGGTTATCTGGGCGGCGGGCGTTATGGCCTCGCCGGCAGCACAATGGGTTTCGGCGGAGCACGATCGCGGCGGTCGCGTGGTGGTACGCCCAGACCTCTCGCTTCAGGGCTTCAACGATATATTTGTGATCGGTGACACGGCGTCCGTGAAAGACGCCAGCGGCCGACCAGTTCCCGGTCTGGCATCCGCCGCAAAACAGATGGGCAAGTATGTTGGTAAGCTCGTGGCGGCGCGTGTTGCCGGACGATCGCTGCCGCCATTTCGTTATCGGCATGAGGGAAGTCTAGCGACAATCGGCCGGCGCGCCGCCGTCGTAGAACTCGGTCCCATACAACTCAGGAGCTTTATCGGCTGGATGTTTTGGAGCGCAGTGCACATCTATTTTCTAATTGGCATCAGGAATCGTTTCGTAGTCGCCGTGACCTGGCTGTGGAGCTACCTGACTTTCAAGCGCGGCGCCCGCCTCATTACCGAAGTCCCCCCGATCGTTTCCGCCGAATAGGCCCGCGGTATCCTTGCGAAGCAAAGTGAGCAAACTTGGATTGGGCGTCTACGGAAGCAGTGTCCGCTTTGGGTCAACAGCGGACATCGGATTGCCGGCTATTGATGTCCGCTTTACCCCCAAAAGCGGACATTGGCAGACGACCGTTGGATGTCCGCTTTGTGCCAAAAGCGGACATTCTG
>JBKPIZ010000437.1:0-11507 GCA_046730495.1 Pseudomonadota bacterium | reverse complement strand
TGCCGAGCGGTACCTTGATGCGCAGGAACGGACCCCAATTGAAGCGATCTTCACGTTGCCCGGAGATTGAAACGGGTGCTTGAGGCGTGGCATTCGCGGTGGATGCATTCAAAGTGTTGGTGTCGATTTGACCGAACCAATCCTCGGCGCGAACGCCGAGCGAAACGTCCCATCCGCGCGGTCCGTAGGGCGCATAGGCGAGAGCGATCGAGCCCTCCAGGTTTCCGACCCAGCCATTGTGGGACTCTTGGCCGCTGATTGAGTATGGGGCACCGGTAAAGTTGAGACTATCATTGACGTTGGTCTTAAAACGACCCCACAACCCGGCGGCCGAGCCGTCGGCGGTCAGCTCGACCATTCCCACAAGAGGTCTGCGATAGGAGAAGCCAATGCGAGGTCCGAGGCCATCAAACTGCTGCTTCGTAAAAAAATTCACCGCGGCGGGACTACCACTCGTACGGGCTGAGCCCAGAACATTCGTCTCGCTGGAATAGTGCGCGAACCGTAAACCGGCGAGCGCGCGGAGCTGGACCCATCGCCGATGCCAATATCGCGTCCCGCCTCAAAATCGATGACGGTGCGACGCTCGTCGAACCCGCTATTTGCATTGAAACTATAGGGATAAAGTCCTGCGAAGCCGGGGAAGAATGTCCCGAATATGCCGTTCACCGGCGCGCTGTCTTGGATTCGGGTATAGCGGACGAAGACACCCCAATAGTCGGCGATTCCGCCGAACAGAGCAGTATTTTCCTGACCAAAGCCGAGCCGCGTGGTCCAGCCGCAGGCATTCCCGACGCGAGCAAGGTCGACGCCCGGTACGAACCGCGAGCGCACAGCGATATTGCTGCCCGAGCATGCGCCGCCACCTTCGGCTGAGAAGAACCAAGTCGGTAGCGGCGGTGGAGGCGCCTTGAGGACCTTTGCCTTAGTGGCGACAGGGACCTTCACGTCGGCAGCTTCAGCGCTCATGCCGCCAAAGCCGATCGATAAGGCGCCGAGAGAGACGCCAACCAATAGCGCAGCGCGCAATCCTGTCGAGTGAGTTGGACGCCTGTGCGCGACCACCCTTAGCCCCTTTGATAACGACTCAACTATTAGGAGTGAGGTCCCGGCGGTCAAGGCAAATAGTGTCTGCTAGTGGCGGATCGCCAAACCTGTTGTAGCCTAGCCACAATATTTTTTGCGCGCGACGGCGTGGTTCAGTCGGCAGCGGCGTAGTGATGGCCCTGACGCATCTCAAAGGTGAATTTTTCTAATGCGCGCAGAAGCAGGGCAACACCAAGAACAGCTAAAGCCCGGAATCGTTTGGCTCGCCTCCTATCCACGTTCGGGGAACACCTGGACCCGCAATTTCCTGCACAACCTGTTCCGCGTCATCGACGGCAAGGAATCAGCCCCCCAAGACATTAACGCGCTCGGCGAATACACACTGTGGGACGTCGCCGGGCAGCGGTTCGAGCACCTGCTCGGTAAACCGCTCCATGCCGCCACACGCAGCGAGATCGCGGCGATTCGCGTCAAGGTGCAGCAACAGATCGCGGACGCGGCCGATGCCCCCGTTTTCGTGAAAACACACAACGCGCTCGTGCTCGACCGCGGCCATCCCACCATCAACATGGGCGCGACCTCCGGGGCGATCTATATCGTGCGCAATCCGCTCGACGTTGTTATCTCCTTCGCGCCCCACTTCGGCATCGATCTTGATGCCGCGATCGAAAAAATGGGTCAACGCGGACTCGAGACCGACATTACCCAACATGCCGCTTATGAGGTCTACGGTTCGTGGTCGGAAAACGTGATGAGCTGGACGCGCAAGCCGCACCGGGCGATTTACGTCATGCGCTACGAGGATATGTTGCACCGGCCGCTCGAGATGTTTCGAGGATTGTGCCGCCACTTGCTTCTGGATCCCAGCGACATCCAGCTGGAACGCGCCATCGAACTGTCGTCCTTTGAGCAGGCCAAGGCGCAGGAAGCCAAGAAGGGCTATCGCGAACGCCCAAACCAATCCAAAGTATTTTTTCGCGCAGGACGCGCTGGACAATGGCGCGAGCAGCTTTCACACGAACAGATTCGCCGCATCGTCGCTGACAACCGCGAGCAAATGGCGCGCTTTGGCTATCTGCCTGAGGGGCTATAAGCCAGGACTACCCAGCGCACTGTTTGGCAGTGGAAATCAAATGTGATTATCCCGTTGGGCTCGTCCGCGCACTCACAAATACCGTACCCGCTATGCCAATTTCGGATTGAGAAAGACGTAGAGCGCGGCGATCTTGCCGTCGCGCACAATGACGACATCCAGTCCGGTATAGTCGGGGGACTCGCCTTTCGGGCCTGAGCCCCATGCCAGAATTCCACCGTTATGCAGGGCTTGTGGCTCGCCATGGTGCGTATAGACGAAGTGTGGATGTGTCGCGCGCAGCTCTCCGGCAAACTTGTCCAGAGCATCGTGTCCAACAAAGGCACCGGGCGGGACGTACAGCACGCAGTCTTCAGTATACAAGCTCCGAATGGCGGTGCGGCGGTGGACCGCGTCACCTTCGCCAAAGACTTCCTGCAGGTTGCGATGCAGAAGCTCGATAATTCGTTTCTCCATAGTTCTATTCCTTGTCTTTGTGTCGGCGGTCAACAGAGCGGCCGAGCCGCCTGACCGACGCAGGATCTGGCAGTTAATGTCCGTAAGCTTTCGCGATTTGGCCAACCAGTTTGGCCCAATCCATGTCGATCGCATTGTAGACGGCGCCGGCTTCCGGCCGTGCATTGTCTTTGAGAATTTCGATCATCAGCGTCGCGTAGTCCGAGATGATGACGCCGGCCTGTATCATCCGCAGCAGGCCGACCTGACGTTTGGTCTCGTTGAACGTGCCGCAGGCATCCACGGCGACGTACGCGCCGAGGCCCCTGCCGACCGCAGTGATGGCAGGAAACGCGGCGCAGACTTCGAGCGACAGACCCGCAAAAATCAATTTCTTGCGGCCAGTAGCCTCGATGGCGCGCGCGACCGGCGGATCGTCAAAGGCGTTGACCGTGGAACGGTCGATAATTTGGATGCCCGATAAAGCTTCAACCAGCTCTGGAAAAGTCGGTCCCCACATGCTGTCCCGCGCCGTGGTCGTCACGACGATCGGGAGCTTCAACGCTTGAGCGGCCTTGGCGAGGCCGATGACGTTATGCTTGAGCTCTGCGATCGGGTAGTCACGCACGCCGCTCATCAGTCCGACCTGATGGTCCACCAGTACGAGAGCAGCGTTCTCCGACGTGAGTGGTTCATACGGACGAATGTTTTCCGGCATGACTTTGTCCCGGCTGTTCGAGAAACTGGAATCTCGGACGTTCAACCGATTATCTGGCTGCGAAGCACACAATTCTCAGTGACTCAGCGCGGCGTCGAGGTTGTTCAAGACCCCGAGCTGAGCAAAGATGATCGACCCCTCTGGATAGCAGTCGAAACGTTTGATCTTGCCGTCTTCGAGTTCGAACACGTCGCAGCACGGCGCGTCCATTCGCTCACCCGTGGCGGGCAGCTCGCCAAACGGAAGCTGCAGCGGGCCATCGTGAGTGCCCTGCAGGGCCGGTTGCACAACGACAACATTGCCATCGACGTAGATGCGATAGAGCTCGCGGGGCATGTTGGAAAACGCCGTGCCGTAGTTGCGGACCGGGTCAGCGAGGCCGCGACCACGGTAGGTCGCGCCCACCGAATTGTCGACGAACACCCCATCGGGCGTGAACAGCTTGATCCAGCCCTCCAGATCTTTCCGTTCCGCAACCGCGTAGGCGTTACGAACAGCGGCCACATTGTCATTTTTCATGAGTTGTTCCTCTTGCAGCAGTGCGATTCATCTTTGGTGACGAGCATAAATAGGCGACCGACGGAGCGCACAAGAAGGCACACCGGTGTTGCCGAGTAACATTCAGGAGCCCGAGAATTGCCGCGCCGCAAGCGTCTCGCAAATTGAGCGCCGCTCATTGCGACATTGCCGCTATGCAACGACGCCGTTGCATAGCGATCGGCGCGGAATATTTCCTCGGCGAAAGCGATCTTCTCTCCACAAAGGGGTAAAGCCATGTCGATCAGATCAATCCTTGTCGTCACCACCGCTACTGCAACACTCGGCCTCGGCTCACCGGCATTCGCGGCGAGCTACGGCGGGTTATCCAATAACAGCGGAGTGCCGTCATATTACGACAAGAGCGGGTGGCACCTCGGCGGCCCGCCCGCGGCGCAAGCCGCACTCGCCGCACCACAGCAGGAATCTGCAAGGTCTGGCCACAGCCTGCACCTATTCGCCGGCCGAAGGTTCTCCGGCATCGCGCATCCCGTCCCCGGCGCGAAAGGGGCCCCCCAGTGCAGGCACCCCGTCTGACCAAGTGTTGCAAAATGACTGGTTCTGGGGCGGATTGCGCTACTAACAACGCGGGTGACGGAAACTGCGCGCATTGCCGGCGCCAGTGAGCGCCGGCAATCTCTTTTATATCGGCGGTCAATAGCGGCCAGTCCGAGATGTAGACTGAGCATCGAATCGCCTGCGGTAACAGAGGCGGATCAAGTTCAATGCATTCCGGAAACCGAAACTTGAGCGGCGGCTTCTTGTCCAAAGTTCGCAACTGGCTGGTCAGGGGAATATGGCATCTGTTCCGGGTCCTGCTCGTCGCATGGGCGACCCTGGCCATCTACTATTCCAATCTGCCGTCGGCTGGATTTCGCCTCGCCTTGGCGCTGGTCTTTGCCGCGGTCGCGATATGGCTGCTTTGGCTGTCGCGCGATCGGCGCGCGTTCGTGGTCTTTGTCGTGCTGTTTCTCGGCGTGGTCGCCTGGTTTCTATCTATTGCTCCCTCTCACGATCGACCGTGGCGTCCGGAAGTCGCCGTAATGCCACGGGCGACGATTGATGGCGACCGCGTCCATTTAACCGGTGTCCGAAACTTCGAATACCAAAGCGTGAATGATTTCACGGTGCGCCATGAGGAGCGCAAGGTACAGCTGTCACATCTCACCGCTATCGATTTTTTCGTGTCATACTGGAGTAAGGGGCTTATTGGCGGATTGGTTGGCCATACTTTCCTCAGCTTCATTTTCGACAATGCATTACCCTTGAGTATTTCCATAGAGACGCGGCCGGAGGTCGGCGAAGGCTTTAATCCTCTCGCCTCTCTCTTCAAGCAATTTGAGTTGATTTACGTGGTAGGTGATGAACGTGACCTCGTGCGCGTGCGCACCAACTTTCGCGAAGAGACGGTGTATCTTTATCGCCTGAACGCATCGCCGGACGATGCTCGCCGGCTGTTCATGGTGTACCTAAAACGGATCAACGAACTCGCCGATCGACCGGAGTTTTACCACCTGCTGAGCAACAGCTGTACGATCAACATCATACGTTACGCGAACGCCGCCGGCCGCAAGGGCCGATTCGACATTCGTCATCTGCTCAACGGCCTGATCGATAGCTATCTCTACCATTCGGGTCGGGTGGACACGACGCTGCCATTTGACGAATTGAGACGGCGCTCGCAGATCAACGAGGCCGCGCAGGCTGCTAATGACGCGCCTGATTTTTCCGAGCGTATTCGCGCCTCACTGCCAACGATTACGCGTTGAGCGATGGAATAGCCGTCGTGTGCGAATGCATCCTCGCCCCGCGCGTAATCTTTGACCTAAATCAAAGTCTTTCGTCGCTCCCGCTTTACCGTCGTCATGATGACGCGCACCATTTGGTCGACGTTGGCGTTATCGGCACTTCTGGTCGGGTGTCGACCAGAGTCGGAAGCGGCGGCGCCGCAAGTGCGTCCTGTTCGAACTGTCACCATCGAGAAACGCGAGGCCGGATCGCCGGTCACATTGACCGGCCGTATAGAGGCCAAGGACGAGGTCGCGCTCGGGTTTCGAATCTCCGGCCGGTTACTCGAAAATAAAGCTAATCTCGGCGATCGGGTAAAGCCGGGGGACGTGATAGCGCGGCTCGAACCGCAGAATGAATTGAATCAGTTACGTTCGGCGGAAGCCAATCTTGCGGCGGCTCAAGCGCAGCTGACCCAGGCGCAAAATCAATTCGAACGTCAGGACACGCTGCTGCAGCAGGGTTGGACGACGCGCGCGATCTGGGATCAGGCGAAGAAGGCGCTGCAGACCGCCAGGGCTCAGGTCGACTCGGCCGAGGCGCAATTAAAAGCTGCACACGACCTGGTGAGCTTCACGCAACTCGAGGCGGACGCGCCCGGTGTGGTCACGGAGGTCGGACCGCGGGCTGGAACCGTCGTCCAGGCCGGACAGATCATCGTCAGGCTGGCACGGCAGGACGGACGCGATGCGGTTTTCGATGTACCCGCGCAGCTCATCAGATCGGCGCCTCCCGACCCGCAGATTATGGTGAGCCTGACCGATGATCCAAAAGTAACCGCACAAGGGCGCGTACGCGAGGTGGCGCCACAGGCGGATCCGGTGACCCGAACTTTCCAGGTGAAGGTTGGATTGACTGATCCTCCGCAAGCAATGCTGCTGGGGGCAACCGTTACCGGGCGCATGGAAATGGAGGCCTTTCCGGTCATCAACATCCCCACATCGGCTTTGACGCGATTCAACCAACGTCCTGCAGTGTGGCTCGTAGATTCATCCAACCTCACGGTTTCGGTGCGGAATGTTGAAGTCCTTCGTTACGATCCGGCGACGGTTGCAATTTCCGAGGGGCTCAATACCGGAGATATCGTCGTTACGGCTGGCGTGCAGGCGCTACATCCTGGCCAGAAGGTCCGCCTGCTCGGATCGCCACCGTCATGACCGGACTGAACCTTTCGGAATGGGCGCTCACACATCGTTCGCTCACGATCTTTCTTATGATCGTGGCGGTGGGCGCCGGCATAATGTCGTACTTCCGGCTCGGCCGCAGTGAGGATCCCTCGTTCGTCATCAAGACGATGGTCGTTCAAGCCGCCTGGCCCGGCGCCACGGCGGAGGAAACGCTCAAGCAAGTGACCGAGCGGTTAGAGCGTACGCTTCAGGAAACGCCGCGTCTCGATTTCTTACGCAGCTTCACGCGCGCCGGCGTTACGACGATCTTTGTCAATTTGCAGGGCAATACGCCCGCGAAGGAAGTTCCTGACATCTGGTACCATGTCCGGAAAAGCATCAGCGACATGCGCGCGACGCTTCCGCTCGGCGTCGTCGGACCGGGCTTTAATGATGAATTCGGCGATACGTTCGGGATCATTTATGGATTCACAGCGGAAGGTTTTACGCATCGCGAACTTCGAGACTTTGTCGAGGACGTCCGTTCCAAGATTCTGCATGTACCCGACGTATCGAAGATCGAAATCCTGGGGGCCCAGGACGAAAAGATTTTCGTCGAATTTTCGGTGCAGCAACTCGCCAGTCTGGGCATCGATCGATCGGCACTGATCGCGGCGCTGCAAGCGCAAAATGTCGTGCAGCCGGCTGGCACGATCCAGACCGGCGACGAGGCGCTGGCGCTGCGGGTATCAGGCTCGTTTGCCTCCGAGCAGGACGTGTTGGCTACTAACTTCGCCGTCAACGGCCGCATGCTCCGCCTCGGAGACATCGCACAAGTCCGGCGCGGTTATTCCGACCCGCCGCAGCCGCTCTTCCGGGTGAACGGCGAGCCCGCCATCGGACTGGCAATCGCTATGCGCGAGGGCGGCGATATTCTCGCTTTGGGGAATAATATTCAGCGGGCGATGGCCAAGGTTACCGGTAACTTGCCGCTCGGCATTAATCCGTGCTGATCGCGGATCAGGCCGTTACCGTCAAGAACGCCATTGCGGAATTCATGACATCGCTGTGGCAAGCGGTCGCGATCATTCTGTTCATAAGTTTCATCAGCCTCGGCGTGCGGCCCGGCCTGATCGTAGCGCTGGCTATTCCTTTGACGCTTGCCATCGTCTTCTCGGTGATGCAGCTGACCGCCATCGATATGCAGCGCATATCGCTCGGCGCGCTGATTATCGCTCTGGCGCTGCTCGTGGATGACGCCATGACGACCGTCGATGCCACGCTCACCCGGCTCGCGCGGGGTGACAGCAAGGTGGAGGCTGCTGCCTTTGCGTTCCGCGCCTACGCTTTCCCCATGCTTGCGGGCACGCTCGTGACGATCGCCGGCTTCATCCCGGTCGGCTTCGCCGCGAGTTCGGCGGGCGAATATACATTCTCGCTTTTCGCGGTCGTCGCCATTGCACTTATCGCATCGTGGTTTGTTGCGGTTATTTTTGCGCCAATACTCGGCGCCGTGATTCTCAAGCCACCCACAACCCAAGCGGCCGAGCCGGGATGGGTATTCCGGACATATCGGCGCTTCCTCACTCTGGCGATGCGAAGCAAGTGGCTGACAATCGCACTGACAGCAATACTCTTCGCCGCATCTTTTCTGGCGCTCCCACTCATTCCCCGTCAGTTCTTTCCATCATCGGATCGCCCGGAGCTTCTTATTGATCTTACGCTGCCGCAGAATGCTTCGATCCACGCCAGCGAATCGCTCGCGGGCCGCTTCGATGAAGTCCTCAAGAATGATCCCGACGTCGCGCATTGGAGCACGTATGTCGGCCGGGGCGCTATCCGATTCTATTTGCCGCTCAATGTGCAACTGCCAAACAACTTTTTTTCACAGGCTGTCGTCGTGGCGAAGGATGTCGCAGCGCGCGAGCGACTCCACGCCAAACTGGAGAAAGTTTTGGCCGACGACTTCCCAAGTGTCGTTTCTCGCGTCTACCCCTTGGAACTCGGACCGCCGGTGGGCTGGCCGGTACAATACCGGGTCAGCGGTCCCGACCTGTCCGAAGTCCGGGAGATTGCAGCAAAGCTCGCCCAGGTCGTCGCCAGGAACCCTCAAGCCGTAAACGTCAATTTCGATTGGATGGAGCCGGCACGGGAGGTGCGAATTCGTATCGACCAGGACGAAGCGCGTTTGCTTGGGCTCAGCTCGCAATCGCTCGCGGGCGTACTCAACACGGTCATGACCGGCGCATCGATCACGCAGCTACGTGACGATATCTATCTCGTCGACGTCATTGTGCGCGCGACCGATGAACAGCGCGTCTCGCTTGCGACACTCCCAACTTTACAGGTCCCGCTGCCAAATGGCCGTACAGTTCCGCTGAACCAGTTTGCAACATTCGAATATGAGCAGGATTACCCACTCATTTGGCGACGCGACCGGGATCCGACATTGACGGTGCAAGCCGACGTCGCGCGCGGAACGCTGCCGGCAACAGTGGTCGAGGAGCTTTCACCTGGGATCGACGCCTTGGCCAAGAGCCTGCCGGCGTCCTACAGCATCGTGGCTGGCGGCACAGTAGAAGAGAGCGCAAAGTCGCAGGCATCGGTAATTGCCATGGTGCCAATTATGCTTCTCACCATGCTCACAATCCTGATGATCGAACTCCGAAGCTTTCAACGCTTATTTCTGGTTCTCACCGTCGGCCCTCTCGGCTTGATCGGCGTCGTCGCCGCTTTGCTGTTATCCGGTAAGCCGCTTGGCTTCGTCGCCATTCTTGGCGTTTTGGCGCTGCTTGGAATCATCACCAAAAATGCCGTGATCTTGATCGGTCAAATCGAAGCCGAAAGGAGCGAGGGAAAGGGTGTCTGGTAAGCCGTGGTCGATGCCAGCGGAGCCCGCTTCCGTCCGATCATGTTGACGGCGGTGTCCACAGTCCTCGGATTGATCCCGATCGCTCCGACCGTATTTTGGGGACCGATGGCCTTCGCAATTATGGGAGGCTTGCTGGTGGCGACCGTCCTCACCCTTGTCTTTCTACCGACGCTGTATCTAGCTTGGTTTGGCGGGAAAGAAGAGCAATTGTCGACCACCTAAGAAATCCGATTATGCTGCAGCGCGCTTTGAGCTTCACAAGATATGTGGTGTTTGTCGCGGTTGTCGCCGCGCTTGCGGCGTCGGTTGCACTCATTCTCTATGAAGCTGCAGTCGTTGGCGAAGTCATTTTCAGTGCCGTCAAGCAAGGAGGGTTTCAGCTCGCATCGGGGAGAGCACTCGCCGTCGGTTTGATCGAAGCGATCGACGTTTTTCTGATCGCTATCGTCGCGCTTGTCATCGGGCTCGGTCTGCACCGGTTGTTCGTCGACGAAACAATGCCGCTGCCGCGCTGGCTCAAGATCGACGATCTCGAAGATCTCAAGGGGTATCTCGTCAGCATCGTGATCGCGGTGCTTGCGGTCCTCTTTCTCCGCCAGGCCGTAGAGCGGGCCGGCGATCTCGATCTTCTTAGATTGGCCGCAGCATTGGCGCTAATGATAGCAACTCTGGTTCTGTTTCTGGCCATGCGAATACGCAAAAAGGAATGAGTTGGTTGCACTTGGTGAGGAAAATGCTTCGCCGTCTGTCCGAAGCTGGCTTTATTCGTCCTTCAGAACGATCCAAATGCGGTGCCGAGCAGGATCACTGCGACCAGAGCGAGGATGGCGCTGACGATCCCGACCATAACGATGTCGAAGTAGCTCTCTCGGTGTGTCGCGCCGCAGACTGCCAGCAGGGTCACGACCGCACCGTTATGCGGCAGGATATCGAGCGTTCCTGAGCCGATCACCGCGACGCGGTGCATCAATGCGGGGCTAAGGCCGGTTTGCGCGGCGATTGTCATATAGGCTTGTCCAAGCGCATCGAGTGCGATTGTCAATCCGCCCGAAGCCGAGCCGGTGAGTGCGGCGAGAACGTTTGTTGCCACGGCGAGCGAGACGAGCGGACCGCCCTGTATTCCCAGCACCCAATCGCGCACGACTGCGAAACCAGGCAGCCCGGCGACAACGGCGCCAAATCCGACGAGGCTCGCAACGCTAAGAGCCGGCAGAACCGACGCGTTGGCGCCCGCATCCATGCTTTGTCGCAGCGAGGCGAGGCGACTGCGGTTGCAAAAGATGACGGTTACGATCGCGGCCGCAAGCGCCACCACGACGGACCATACGCCTGCCACAGCCGAAATCGAGGTCGCGCCCCAGCGTTCTTCGGCCAGGTATGAAAAGTCAAACCGCGGGAGCACAACGAGCGACATCAAGAGATTCACAGCGACGACAACGACGAGCGGCAGCGCTGCAAACAAGACCGGCGGAGCCGAAGCGCTACGATCTCCATGGTGTATCTCCGCCGGATCGAACTCGCGCGCGGTGGTGGCGCGTTCGCGAACCAGCTCATCACCTGCCGCTCTATCGGCAGCATCTGATGCTTCTGCTCCATAACCCTCGCCGGCGCGGCGAGCCGCAGCCTCGGCGCGCCCGAGCCACCAAAGGCCGAAGCCAAGCATAATCATCGCCGCAATGATGCCGAGACCAGGCGCCGCAAATGGCGTCGTGCCGAAGAACGGCATCGGTATGGCATTTTGAATCGATGGGGTGCCCGGCAGAGCCGACATCGTGAACGTTGAGGTGCCAAGCACGATCGCTGCTGGCATCAGCCGGCGAGGAACGGCCGCCGCGCGAAACAATGCCTGTGCCATGGGGCTGAGCACGAAAAAGGCAACGAAAAGGCTCACACCGCCATAAGTTACGAATG
>JBKPIZ010000436.1:0-3513 GCA_046730495.1 Pseudomonadota bacterium | reverse complement strand
ACGATAGCGTGTACATCCTCCTGTTCGACGAAATCCGCGACCAATGGGAACTGATCATGTTCTGCGCGGCGCCGGCGCAGGGGTGGCAACGCAAGCATCATGACCTGGCTCGCTCAACCCAGTCTCGTCAATGAGCCGTTTTCCGATCCCGGGCTATACATCGACTTCCGATTCGGCCGTCGCGCCCTGCTGTTCGATCTCGGTGATTTGACACCGCTCACACCCCGCCAGCTTCTGCGCGTCACTCATGCCTTTGTATCGCATACCCACATGGACCATTTTGCCGGTTTCGACCGACTGCTCCGGGTCTGTTTGCATCGGACAACACCGTTGCACCTAATCGGCCCAGCAGGCTTTGCCGATCGTGTTGAACACAAACTCAGGGCGTACACGTTAAATCTTCTGGATGAAGACTCTATCGATTTCGTCATTGTCGCTTCCGAGTTCAGCGGCGCTGGCTTTGATCGAGTCTGCGAATTTCGTGCCCGCGAAGCCTTCCTGCGCCGCGAAATTCCACCTGTGCGCCTATCTCCGGGCCTGCTCCTCGACGAAGAGGAATTTCGGGTCGAAGGTGCTGTGCTTGACCATGGCATTCCATGCCTTGCTTTCGCTTTGGAGGAGAAACTGCGCGTCAATGTGTGGCGCGAAGGGCTAAGGCGACTTGGACTGCCCGTTGGACCGTGGCTTCGTGAGGCCAAGCGTGCGGTGCGCCAAGGCGCGCCAGACCATCGCCAGGTTTGCGTTCACGACTGTCTAGCCATATCGCTGGGTGACCTCAAACAGCACGCCTTGCGTACGGCGCGCGGGCAAAAAATCGCTTATGTGGTCGATCTCGCCTACGATGAGCGGAATATCAAAAACGTCATCGCACTAGCGCGGGATGCCGATCAGCTTTTCATCGAGGCACCGTTCCTTGACGTGGACGCCAATATCGCCGCCGAAAGACGGCATCTAACGGCTTACCAAGCCGGCCATATCGCCAAGCAAGCGCATGTCGGCCGGCTCATTCCATTTCACTTCTCGGCTCGCTACCGCGACCGAGCGGAGGAACTGACGCGCGAGGCCGAAGAGGCGTTCAGCATGTCGGAGTCCCCTAAACTGCCGGATTAATCACTTTCCAAGGCACCAGCAGCGAGGATCCCCAGAAAAAAGAGATCCCTAGGGTTCTTTCGCAAGCCGAGTCGCGAAATAAGCAACTGTCTTCGCGTAGACTTCGGACTCATTCCACTTCTCCAGAACAGCGAAATTGGCAGCGCCTTCTGTCCATGGCTTACCGGCCGTCCAACCATAGCTTTTTAGATAATTTGCCGTCGAAGCGAGTGCATCGAGCGCACTATGGATTAGGTCGCGACGTCCATAGCCTTCGAAATCAACTGCAAACTTGAGATAAGCAGAGGGGAGAAACTGCGTCTGGCCGATTTCGCCCGCCCAAGCGCCAATCATCTGGCTTGAGGTGAGGTCGCCGCGCTCGGTGACGCGAAGCGCGTCAAGCAATTCAGCCCGAAATTTTTCTGAGCGACGACAATCATAGGCCAGCGTTGCCAGTGAGCGCAGCGTTGAACATTTGCCCTGGTTGACTCCGTAGTCGCTCTCAAGTCCCCAGATGGCGACCAGCACGTCTCCCGGTACAGCATAGCGGTCCTCGATCCGTTCGAGTACTGAGCCGTATCGCTTGAGCATATTGGCTCCCTTGCGCAGACGGTCGGGCGATACCATACGGCCGGAAAACTGCTCAAAGCTCTGCTGGAAGACGATTTGCGAATGGTCGCGCGTGATAATGGCCGGGTCGTAAGTGATCCCGTTAAGTGCAGACACGATTGTCTGTTGGGAGATGCCTTGACTGGTCGCTTCCTGTCCGAAGTGTTGGAGCCAGTCGCTAAAATTATCCCGCTGCTGACAATCTGCAGCAATGGTGATGCTGACTGAGAATACTATGCAACCCACACAGAGTATTACGCCAGCTAACGGGTATCTAATCAGCATAAGAACACCTGCGGGAACACGAGAACGGTTCGGTGCCAGAGCTCGCTATTCGAACACCTTGGTTTGCCGGTTGTTGGCCCGGAATGCCACGGCGCTGGCTCATCAGTTCAACTACGCGCTTGAAGGCTTGCGATGGTAAAAACTCGAGCTGCCTTTAAGGGCAGCAATCTGAACCGATTCCATGGCACGCTATGAATAGGTGGGCGTGGATCATTTCGCTGTTGCCTCAGAATATCGCGAGTAGAACTGTGACACGCGCTGCTGCCACATACCGACAAAAGCACCAGAGGTGAAATTATTAACGGTTTTCCAGATGTGTTTGATTGCCGGAAGAGTATTGCCCCAGATAGCTCGCTTACACCACTTCTCACCTTTCACTCTGCCTTCGTCGGTGGTGCACATTGATTTCCAAGCAAGGCGGTCGGGGTGGCTTACATGTTCTGCCGCGCCCTGCACACCTTGTTGGTGAATGAGGTAAATGTCACTCAACGTTGGCTTTTTGTGGGTGCTAATTTCGAACAGGATATCTTCAGTCAAAAACTTATACGCGGCAGCGACCGCGTTATCCCGCGAATCAAGGATGTCGCCGGACCCGTATTGCTGGAATTCGGAGTTGCTCAATTGAAATAGTCCAATATAGGAACCGGTGCGCTGCTTAGGGTTAAAGTCGGATTCGATTTTGGCGACTGCTTTCATGAAATTGAAGTTTAGTCCCAACGCATCCGTCACCCGCTTTATTTCTTCGACCGGCGTCCCCCGCGGAGTGTCTTCTAACGACTTGAGAAGCGTCTCCGCTGGTTTGGTCTCAGGGGGAACTTCGGAATAGGCGTAATAAGCTAGATATGAGAGGTTTTGCTTCACGTCCTTCAGATCAGAGAATTGATACGTAGGGGATTGGTTGCGGTCCTCTAGCTGTGCTTCGTCCGTAGCAGTCTGAGAGGAAAGGTTAGCGTCTAGCTGTGCGTCGTCTTTAGCAGTCGATTCGTCAGTCGCAGGCATTACATCACCGTCCTGCGAACGCGACTCATCTTTGTAAGTCGACGGCGGATCGGATTTTGACTGACGGGAAACGTCGGATTGGTCTGGCGGTAAGTTTGGAGCTGGTTGAGAATTTGATAGCTTGCGAATATCAGGACGCCAACGAGAATGTAGATCAACGACGAAGGTCGCATCCCCAAGTCCCCCACAGCCCCGCGTCAGTATGGTCCGTTGGAATAGTTAAGAAGACCAGAATTCTGCGATGTGATGGCCGGGTACCGTGGCGAAATTGAGAAAAGCGACGAGGATCGCCCGATTCGCTGGGCTCTACTAGGAGTCTTGGACCGCGTTCTACCGGACCGCCGCTGTCGAATTTGGCGTTGTCTCAGGCTGGTGCAGAGCCCCCATTGAGGGGCCCACCTTTGAATGTCCCGGCAGATATTTGGCAACGACTACTGGATCAACTTCCTTTAAGGCGCTTTGCGGCAAGCGATACCATGTCTCGTCGCGACCGAACAAAGCTATCCCAAGATAACCACGGACCGTCAGGGT
>JBKPIZ010000435.1:0-3475 GCA_046730495.1 Pseudomonadota bacterium | reverse complement strand
GATATTGCCTGTGCCACTTTTGGGCGGATTGCACCACCAATACGTCAGGATTTAGTTTCCGACAGGGACACGGCTCGGGTCCATGCACTCCCGAGATTAGCGCGACTCGGCTCACGAAGCTGCGCCGAATATGCTTGCTTGAGCGATCCGTCGGGAAAATTGGAGTGCGCCAATGGCAACCGGAAAGCGACTCAGGGTGGCTGTGCTCACCAGAAGGGTGACAAAGGCGAGAAAGAAACGTACGCGGCGAGAACCTCCGCAGTACACCGTCGCTGACTTGGAGCGCGCACGAGACCGCGTTGCAGCGGCGGAGCGCCGAATCGACAACGAGCGCAGCCGCACTTTCGAAAGGGCACGCGCGGGCTTGAAGCGCGCGCAGCTAGAATTGTCCGTTATCGAGTCGCAACTACGGTTCCGCGGCCTCCTTGGGTGATGTGGCGACAGCGCAAGCGAGCGGCGCATGATGCTGGCAACGCTCGCACTACCGCGCGCGGTAGCCTCCAAGCAGGATGATCCTTGTAACTACTTCATCTTTAACTCAAGTCCTATTGGCGAGCGCTTCAACAGCGGAGTGAGAAGTATATGACAAGTGCATCCATCGTCGTTGTGACCGGTGCTAATCGGGGGATTGGTTTCGAGATTTCCCGTCAGCTCGCTAATCGCGGCGCTGAGGTTATTTTGACCGCGCGCAAGCCTGAGGTTGGCAAGGCTGCGGTAAAAAAATTGGCTGCGCTGGATCTGACTGTGCAGTTTCAACCGCTCGATGTCACGTCGAGTAAGAGCATTGTCGCCCTACGCGAATTTCTAAAACGGGCCTATGGACGACTAAACGTTTTAATCAACAATGCCGGAATTATTGCCAGAGGCGACGCCCCAGGCCTCGAAGTTGACATGGACACCGTCCGCGAAACGCTCGAAACGAATGCGCTCGGGCCCTTGCATTTATCACAAACCCTGGCGCCGTTACTTCAACGTGGCAAGCACGCTCGTATCGTAAATATATCGAGTGGTATGGGCGCATTATCGGAGATGGAAGGCGACTACGCCGCCTATCGCATCTCGAAGACAGCCCTAAATGCCGTGACTCTGATCCTCGCGGCTGAGCTGCGGGGTAGAGTCGCCGTAAACGCAGCCTGCCCAGGGTGGGTTAGGACCGATATGGGCGGCCGGAATGCTGATCGCGACGTTACAGAAGGCGCTGATACTCCCGTGTGGCTCGCGCTTGACGCACCGCAGAGGTTGACGGGGAAATTCGTGCGAGATCGAAAGGTGATTTCATGGTGAGCAAAGGTCTGCGGTAAAGCTCAATAGTGAGGCGGCGGGAGTTGCCATGCTGGTCGGTGTGCCACGGGAGATCAAAGACAACGAATACCGCGTCGGCATTGTGCCCTCGACTGTGCGTGAGCTCGCCGAGAAGGGGCATCAGGTCGTAATCGAGACTCAGGCGGGAGCGGGTGCAGGATTCGCAGACGCTGATTATCAAAGCGCTGGGGCTGAGATCGTCCCTAATGGCGACGCCGTATTCGGCCGTGCCGAACTGATCGTGAAGGTAAAGGAGCCACTCGCCGCGGAGCGCAAAAAACTGTCGGGCGGGCAAGTGCTGTTCACCTATCTGCATCTGGCGCCGGATCGCGCGCAAACCGAGGAGTTGATGGCGAGGGGTGTGACTGCGATCGCCTACGAAACTGTAACCTCCCAGCAGGGCACGCTACCGCTTCTCATGCCGATGTCGGAAGTCGCCGGCCGAATGGCACCGCAGGTCGGCGCCCATTACCTAGAAAAACAGAATGGCGGCCGCGGCGTGTTGCTTGCCGGTGCGCCGGGCGTCGCCGCCGCAACCGTCGTCGTCCTCGGCGGTGGTGTCGCAGGGACGAACGCGGCGCAGGTCGCTTCCGGTATGGGAGCCGATGTTACAGTGCTCGATCGCAATCCCGAGGCGCTACGACGGATTGCCGCTCAATTGGGTGGTCGCGTACGAACTTTGTTTTCGACACGCGACGTGGTGGAGCTGCTCTGCCGGCGAGCCGATCTCGTTATTGCTACGGTGCTTGTTCCGGGCGCGACCGCACCAAAACTGATCTCAGCACAGACGGTCAAAGCCATGAAGCCCGGTACGGTCATCGTCGATGTCGCCATCGATCAAGGTGGCTGCGCCGAGACCTCGCGACCGACTACCCATTCGTATCCGACCTTTGAGGTCGACAAAGTGGTGCATTATTGCGTGACTAATATGCCAGGTGCGGTGCCGCGCACTTCAACCTTCGCCCTGACCAATGCAACAACATCATTCATCCTCGCGCTCGCCGACAAGGGATGGCGGCGGGCGCTCCGCGATGACCTGCATCTGCGTAATGGTCTCAATGTGTACAACGGCCAGATCACCTGTCGCGCCGTTGCCGATGCGCTCAAGCTACCTTTCACGCCAGCCGATCAGGCATTGCACGTTTCCACCAATGACGACTGATCGCCCAACGGTCGCAGGAACGGCCACTACCGTCTTGTCAGCCGACTTATCGTATTTGGTGCGGCGGAGGATATTCCTCTATTTAGGCATCCTCATAGTAATGTTGGCCTTCGGTGCGCCCGGCAGTGGCCTCATCGATATTCCGATAACGTTTCTGCTTAAGAATAAATTGCATCTGAAAGCGCATGAACTTGCCGATTTTCGACTCGTCTCCGCCATTCCGCTCTACCTGTCCTTTGCCTTCGGATTTATCCGCGATACTTGGAATCCATTCGGGATGCGAGACCGAGGATTCATGCTGCTGTTCGGCGCATTAACGGCCGGCCTGTACATCCTATTTGCTTTCACTCCTCTGACATACGGCACTCTCCTTGCTGCGGTCTTGGTATTGACCGCCTCATTTCTATTTGTCGCAAGCGCTCAGAACGGCTTGACTTCGACTCTCGGCCAACAGCATGCGATGTCCGGTCAGATCAGCGCCGTCTGGAACATCTTTGCGTCGATCCCGGCGGTCGCGGCCCTGCTTCTAGGTGGCAGCCTCAGCAACATGCTCGAAGAAATGGACACCGATCAGGCTGTCCGAATCTTGTTTCTCATCGGTGCCGCGATAATGGCCTCAATCGCCGCCTACGCACTTTGGAGGCCGTCCAGCGTGTTTGATAATGTCCGCGACGAGGGCAGAAAAACTCATCATCCGCTGGACGATGTTAGAAGGCTGGTACGGCATTGGCCGATTTACCCTGCGCTCCTGATTTGGTTTCTATGGAATTTTGCACCGGGTTCGGCTACGCCGCTTCAGTACTATCTTCAGAACACACTCGGCGCCAACGATACGCATTGGGGCCAGTGGAACGCGATTTTTGCTGTCTCGTTCATCCCAACCTTCATGCTATTCGGCCTGCTTTGCCGAAGGCTTCCGCTGAAGACCCTGCTGCTATGGGGGACGGTCATCGCGGTCCCACAGATGGCGCCGTTGCTCTTCATCCATTCAGCCGGCGGAGCATTGGTCGC
>JBKPIZ010000434.1:0-9600 GCA_046730495.1 Pseudomonadota bacterium | reverse complement strand
ACCTACACCTGGGAGACGCCGTTTCCCGGCTGCTCGAGCACTGTTGGGAACGACAAATCGGCAGACCGGACGTGACTTTTGATTCCCTCCTTACCGTTCCGCGGGGGAGGGAACTGTTAGTTAATGCACCGTGAGCTCGGTGACCTTGCCGTCCTTGGTTTGGCCTTGGGCGTAATACTGGCCGATATTGCGCATCAGCGCGGCGTCGGAGACTGAATAGATCACCGCGTCGGACTTGCCGGTATTGATGTGGCGGCGCCACAGGAAGTTCGGCACCACGAAGAGATCGTTCTTGCTCCATTCGAAGCGCTTCCCGCCGACTTCGGTGGCGCCTGAGCCTTCGATCACGACGTAATAAGTGCCGGCAGTCTCACGCTTGAATTCGGTTTCCTCGCCGGGGCGCAGCAGCTGCGCCGAGTAGTTGAGCGTCTTGAACACCGGCTCGCCAGTGACGGGATTGACGAAATCGACCTTGATGCCTTCGTGCGGATCGCCCTTCTCGCCGCGCAAACTGTGCAGCATTTCGAGCACGTCCGCGCCGCGATAATGAAACAGCGGCGCCGGCGCGTGACCGACCCCGCGCTGGTGATCGACGAAAGCCGGCTTGATGCCGCCATGGCTATAAAGCTTTTGCGAATAGCCTTCGGCATGCGTGACCGCTTGCACGTTCATATTGCCTTGCGCGCCCGGCATATTGTGGTCGACCCAGGCGGCATCGAGAAATTCCATCAGCGGCCAGTCGAGCGTGTCGATCCAGACCACCGGCTCGTCGGAATTGTTGCCGTGATCGTGCCAGGTGCCGTTCGGCGTGAGGATGAGGTCGCCGCGATTGGCGGTGCAGCGCTCGCCTTCGATGACGGTGTAGCCGCCCTTGTCGGACAAAATGGTGCGGCTGGCATTCGGCGAGTGCAGATGCACCGGCGCGACGTCGCCCGGATTGTAGATCGAGATGGCGCAGCGGATGGTGTTGGTCACCTGCAGGCGGCCGTTCAGTCCCGGATTGAGCAGAAGAATACTTTGCCGGTCGGCAAATTCGATCGGCGATACGTCGGCTTTGCGGGCGATCTCGGAGATTTGCTTTAAGTAGGCGCTGTACTCGTTCCACTTCCACATATGCGGAAGCGTTTTCATCTGATTGACGGCCACGCGGCCGGTGGCGAGCTGGCCCGATCCTTCGCCGCCGGTTTCGCTGAACCACGGCCGCTGCGCCGGCGCATTGGCTTGCGTCCGCACCCAGATGTTGTGCTTGGCAGCCTCGCTGTTGATGGCCTCCATCAACTCACGCGCCTTGCTGGAAAGCCCGCCCGGGGCAGGGGCTTTCATCGTCACGGTGGCCATGAGGTGTTCTCCTTGAGCGAGCGGGCGATCATCCCTGGTGATCGGATAAATGGCAGCCTTTGCCGAAAGGTATAGTGACTCCGCCGTTTGTTGGAAAGCGCGCGCCGTCTGCAGGCGGCGCAGCAGGCCCCGCCGAAAAGGCATAGCCGGGCGCTAACTTTAAGAAATCATCTTAAGAAATCGCGCAGCGCGGAATTGAATTCGCCGGCCCGGTCCATGTTGGAAATGTGCCCGGCGCCGGGCAGGGAGACAAAACGCGACCCGGGCAGCTTGTCGTGAAGCTTGGCCATGGCGGCCGGCGTGACGCCGTCTTTCTCGCCGACGATGAACAGCGTGGGGCATTTCACCGTCGCCACCGCCGACGCATAGTCATGAGCGGCCAGCGCCGCGGCGCAGCCGATGAAGCCATTGACCGGCGTGGCGCCGATCATGGCGCGGATCTTGTCGAGATAGGGCGGATTCTTTGCGACCGTCTTGGGCGGAAACCAGCGCGCGACGGTCGGCTCGACGAGCGCCTCGATGCCCTGCTTCTGCGCCAGCGTGATGCGCTCTTCCCATTGCTGCGTCAGTCTTCACTACGCGCTTTCCGGCAACAGCGGCCGGTCGGTCGTGTTGCTACATGAGCTCGGCGGCACGCTCAATTCCTGGGATGAGGTGGCGCCGCAATTGGCCGAGCATTATCGCGTCTTGCGGCCGTTGGCGTCGAGAAAACCCTGGCTAGGTGGCAAGCGCGTGTCCTTTACAATCCGAAGAAGCGATCGAGCGAATAAGGCCCGGGGCCACTGATCAAGACGTAGAACGTGGCGATGGTCCACATCAGCGTATATTCCAGGCCAAGCTGATTCCAAAAATAGCGGCCGACACGCCAGCGTTCGACATTGCTGACCAGAAGAAAAATCAGAACCACCGCGGCCACCGGGCGCGTGAACAGGCCGAGCGCCAGAAGCGTCCCGCCGACAAGCTGGGTGAGCGAGATCGCCGGCGCCCACAGTTTTCCCGGACGATAGCCGGTGTCGTCGAGCTGTTTGGCCAAGTCGGTCAGATTAAGTGCGCGCACGCCGGTATTGGGAAAGAAGCCGAACGTGTTGCGCAAGCCGTGCGGCACCAGCGCAAGCCCGACGGCAATGCGCAACAGCGCGTCGGCGAACGGCAAGAGCGTCTGGTAAAGCGCTGACAATGGCGTTCAAAAAATCGCAGCGCTAGCAAAATCAATGCGCCATCAAGACCGGCAGCTTGGCATTGGCCAGGATGTGACGCGTGGTGCCGCCGAAGATCATCTGCCGCAGCCGGCTTTGCGTATAGGCGCCCTTGACGATGAGATCGCAGCCGAGCTCATCGGCCTTGGCCAGGATCGTCTCGCCGGCGCTGCGCTTGCCGGTTGGCTTGAGCGTCATGGTCTCGGCCTTGATCCCGTTCATCGCCAGCGAGTGCGCCATTTGCTCGCCGCTCGGACCGGCCACCGTCGCGCCTTCCACCGTCAGGATCGTGACCCGCTGCGCGGCTTGGAGAAACGGCATGGCGTCCGCCATGGTGCGCGCCTGCTCGGTGCTCTGGTTCCACGCCACCAGGACATTGGTGGCGAGCGAGCGCGGGGAAGCGGGCGGCGCGATCAGCACCGGGCGGCCGCTTTCGAATAGTGCCGATTCCAGCGTGATCATCGACGGGCTTTGCCATTCGTCGCCGGGCCGCGCCAGCACGATCATGTCGAACACCCGGCCATAGCTGCCGACAAAATCATGCCCGCTGGGGGCGTCGCCGAGCCAGGACCAGGACAAAGACGCCGGCGTCTTGCCGGCGCTTTGCGCAATCTGGTTGCTCTGCATGAACGAACGGAACAGCGCTTCGGCTTGCCGCACCATCTCGGCGTCGTTCTCCTTGACGGCGACCATGGTTAACCCGCTATCGGGATCCATCGCCACCAGATCGGCGACCGCGGGCCGCAGCGGGAAGCCTTCTATGCAGCTATCGAATTTCCGCGCGAGCAAGAGCGCGGTATCCAAGGCCGATACCATAGTCGGGCTTTGCTCGGTCGGAACGAGAATGGTTTTCATGCGCGCACGCGCCCCGCTCATTCGTGGCCGGTTAGCCGTCCAAAGTCAGTCGTTTAAAGCCACTCGTTCGAAGCTAGTCGTTCGAAGCTAGTCGTTCCCCTGGGCGCCAGGCCCGCAATCGGGTTCTTATGGGCGCCCCTGATACTGCCGCTCATACTGCCGCGCCGCTTCGGAACGGACAAGCGGGCAGAACAGGGTCAAGAAGCATTATTTCCGCGAGCCGCGTTGCAGCCAAAATCGCTCGCCGGGCAGGAGAAGGGCGAAGAGCGTATCGGCCATACGGTCGAGCCCTTCGACGAACTCGGCGGCGATTTTCGCTGCAACCCGAAGGGACGCGGCCGCGCAAATAATGATTTTTGACCCTGGAATAATCCTGGTCATAAACCGGTGTTAAAGCAATCGTTTGCTAGAATGATCCCGATTCGCCGCGTGTGAAAGCCCTCACGCGCGAATGACGAGGCGACCGCCATGCGCAATTATGGCATTTCGCAAATACGATCGACTGCACGCATTGTCATGATTTGTCCCAATTGCGGCCAGGAAAACTCGGAGTATGCGGAAACCTTGCGCGGCATGCGCTTTTACGCCTGCGCGGGAGAAGGCTGCGACTACAGCTTCGATCTCGCCGGTCCCGGCAAGCGCGCCGCCAATTCTCTCGCCGAGGCCTGTAAGAAATTCTATGCCGCTTTCTACGCGATGCGCGGGCAGGGCGTACGCTAAAGCGAAATTGGTTTTAGGTTGGTCGGTATTTCGCTTTAGTTCCGAAAACCGGCGTCCACTTTTCGGGATCATGCTCTAGCGTTCATCGCCGAGGTGCGGACCGGATTGCGTGAAGGTTGCGTAAGACGTCTGCGCAGCAGTCCTCAGGCGCTCATCGCAATCGCTTGCGCGCAATCGGCGCGCCCGAGAGCGGGCGCGCGCCATCGCGGCGGAGGTGATCGATGAAGCTGCACTGGTCGCCGCGCTCGCCATTCGTGCGCAAGGTCATGATCGTCGCCCATGAGCGCGGAGTAATCGATCGGCTCGATTGCGTGCGCACGGTCGCCGCAATGACCGCGCCGCATGCGGCGCTGATGCAGGACAATCCGTTGTCGAAGATTCCGACGCTGGTGCTCGACGACGGCACGGCGCTCTATGACTCGCCGGTGATCTGCGAATATCTCGACGCACTCGACGGCAAGCCGCAATTATTTCCGCCTGACCGCAAGCTCCGCATGCTGGCGCTGCGCCGACAGGCGCTGGGCGATGGCTTTCTCGATCTGTTGGTGCTCGCGCGCAATGAACGGCTGCGCAAACAGCCATCGCGGCTCCATTTAACGAGTGCGGCGGTGCGCACCGCCGCCGTGCTGGACAGCTTGGAGCGTGAAGCCGACGCGCTTGCGGCAAGCGCATTCGACATCGGCCACATCGCGATCGGCTGCGCGCTGTCCTATCTCGATTTCCGCTTTGCCGAACAGGACTGGCGCAAAGACCATCAGCGCCTTGCCATCTGGCACGCCGTCTTCGCGGCGCGGCCCTCGGTCGAAGCGACGCGTCCGGTCGACGATTCTTGAGCGCCAAGAATCTTGAGGGGCAGGAATCTTGAGGGTGCCGGCAATCGCCTGCCGTCGCCGCGCCAAAGCGAAATGGCATTAGGTTGAATCACCATTTCGCTTTAGCTTGTTGTTTGAGCATGATCTTTTCCGAAAACCGGTATCCACTTTTCGGGATCATGCTGTAGCCTATGGTGCTTTGGGCGAGGCGCAGCCAATGGAATTTGCCGACAAATTCGCGATCGCCGAACTCATCCAGGCCTGGGGTCTCTATCGCGACCAGGGCAAGTGGAAAGAGCTGCGCGGCACTTTCACGCCCGACGGCCATATTTCAGTGTCGTGGTTTCGTGGTCCGTTTGAGCAATTTGTCGAGCGCTGCCGCGCCGGTTTTGCCGCGAGCCGCGGCTGGTCGCGCCATCATTTGTTCGCTTCGACGATCAGGCTGGATAAGGACCGCGCGATCGCCGAGACGCCGGTGATAATCCGCGTGCGGCAGAAATTCGGCGCGGTCGAGGCCGATCTGACCTCGTTTTCCCGCTTTCTCGACCGCGTCGAGCGCCGCGGCGACGCCTGGCTGATCGCCGAGCGTGCCGCGATCTACGAGCGCGACCGGCTCGATCCGGTCGAACCGTCGCCGGCATTCGATGCATTGTTCGAAGCGGCCGAGACGGCGCATTATCCCGAACAATACCGTTACATGGCGTTTCGGCTCGCGCATGCCGAAGGCCGCTCGCTGGCGCCCGTCATCTATCGCGATGGCGGCGCGGAAACGGCCGATCTTTGCGCGCGCTATTTGCGATGGCTCGGGGGCGGTGCGGCTTAAGCCGCAAGCGCGTTTCGCGGGGACCTTCATGGCAGTCTATACCGATGTCGCGGCGGAAGATTTGAGCCGGTTTCTAGCCGGCTACGACATCGGCGCGCTGCTCTCCTACAAGGGCATCGCCGAAGGCGTCGAAAACTCGAACTTCCTCGTCCATACCGCAAAGGGCCACTTCATCCTGACGCTGTACGAGCGGCGCGTCGCCGAGCGCGATCTGCCGTTTTTCTTGAATCTGATGGAGCACCTCGCCAGCCGCGGTATCAATTGCCCGCAGCCGGTGAAAAATCGCGCCGGCAAGGTGCTCGGCAAGCTCGCCGGCCGCCCAGCTGCAATCGTCACTTTCCTTGACGGTATGTGGATTCGCCGTCCCAGCGCGGCCCATTGCGGCGCGCTCGGCGAGGCGCTGGCGCGGCTGCATCTCGCCGGCGCGGATTTCGCGATGCGCCGCGACAACGCGCTCTCGGTCTCCGGATGGCGGCAGCTCTACGAGGGCTGCCGCGAGCGCGCGCACAAGGTCGACCGCAATCTGGAGACGCTGGTCGGCACCGAACTGACCGTGCTGGAACGCGAATGGCCGCGCGGCCTGCCGGTCGGCGTCATTCACGCCGATCTGTTTCCGGACAATGTGTTTTTCCTCGGCGATAAATTGTCCGGGCTGATCGATTTCTATTTCGCATGCACCGATACTCTGGTCTATGACGTGGCGATCTGTCTCAACGCCTGGTGTTTCGAGACCGATCACTCGTTCAACGTCACCAAAGGACGTGCGCTGCTCGCCAATTACGCCAAAACCCGGCCGCTGTCGCACCAGGAATGGGAAAAGCTGCCGCTATTCGCGCGCGGCGCCGCGCTGCGTTTTCTGTTGACGCGGCTCGTTGATTGGCTCGACGTGCCGGCCGGCGCCTTGGTGCGGCCGAAGGATCCACGCGAATACGCGCGCAAGCTTCGCTTCCATCAGAAAGTAAAGAGCGCGCGCGACTATGGATTGATTGAACCGTGAGTGAACGAGCGCCGTCGCATCCACCGCATAGTTTGCCGCACGTCGTCATTCACACCGACGGCGCCTGCTCCGGAAATCCGGGACCTGGCGGCTGGGGCGCAATCCTCGCCTTTGGCGACCACGAGAAAGAGCTCAAAGGCGGCGAGGCAAATACAACCAACAATCGCATGGAGCTAATGGCGGCGATTTCTGCGCTTGAGGCGCTCAAGAAACCGTGCCGCGTCGATCTGCACACCGACAGCCAATATCTTCGCGATGGCGTGATGAGCTATCTGGCGCGATGGAAACAGAACGGCTGGCGCACGGCGGACAAAAAGCCGGTCAAAAACATCGATCTGTGGCAGCGGCTCGACGCAGCGATGCGCCAGCATCAGATCCGCTGGCATTGGCTGCGCGGTCACGCCGGTCACGCGCTCAACGAGCGCGCTGATCTGCTTGCGCGGCAGGCGATCGCGGAGATCAGGGCGGCGGGGAAAGCTGCACCGTAACTTGATCCACCGCTCGTCCCCGCGAAAGCGGGGAACCAGCGCATGTTGTGCCTGGATTCCCGCTTACGCGGGAATGAGCGGAAGCTGCTACTTACAGCGCCTTCAAAATGTTATCGGCGCTGGAAATCTCCGCCTTGCCCGGCGCGTCCTCGATGTTGAGCGCTTTGACCACGCCGTCCTGGACCAGCATGGCGTAGCGCTGCGACCGGAGGCCTAGGCCGCGCTCGCTCAAGTCGGCGGTCAGTCCCACCGCCTTGGCCCAATTGCCGCTGCCGTCGGCGAGAAATTCGATGGCGTCGCCACCGGACGCTTTTTTCCAGGCGTCCATCACAAACACGTCGTTGACGCCGGTCACCGCAATCGTGTCGACGCCCTTGGCCTTGATCGCGGCGGCGTTCTTCACAAATCCCGGAAGATGATTGCGATGGCAGGTCGGCGTGAAGGCACCCGGCACCGCGAACAACACTACCTTTTTGCCCTTGAACAAATCGTCTGTGGTCTTCGGCTTTGGCCCATCGGCTGTCATCATCATGAAACTGCCGCTGGGTACGCGGTCGCCAACCTTAATCGCCATGATCCTGTCCTCTCGCTTTCGCAAATAAAATTTCGTCCGCTATCGCGGGCGGGCCATAACCTAACGTCTATAGCAAATTAGTCGAGATGGGCGGTCACTTCGATGGCGTCGTCGCCGGAAACCGCGGTCAAGGTCAGCGCCGCGCCTTCGGCCTTGGCATCCGGCGGCAGACCCTCGAGCTCGAATTCGAAGTGCCGGACGGCCCCGTCGGCCGCGCCTTGTTGTGGCAGCGGCAGCGACCAATCGGGCGTAGGGCCTTCGACGAACAGGTCGACCGGCGCTCCAGCCGGCGCCTCAACATCGACGAGAATGCGATCATGCGCGTCGCCCGGCTGACGATGCACGCCGAGAATGGCGAGAGGCGCCCGGTGCCGGTCGGCACTTTCCGCCGCGGCAATTTGACCGGCTTGGGCGCGCTCACGCATCGCTTCCGTGCGTGTCCGCTGCCCGAGCGCGACCGGGCGGGGCACGCGAATCTCGGCCCGCGCGATCGCCGCGTCCTCGGCACCGTCGCCGCTGAGGTTAAGCACGAGATTGGACTCCACCGGGATGCAAATGTTGGAGCAGACATCGTATTGGAGCTTGAGCCGCAGCGCCGTTTGTTTCGCGTCATCCATCGGAACGACATGGAGCGGCAGAATCACGTGATTGCGATAGCCGATCGAATTGCCGCCGGCGCCGTCGGGAAATCGTTCCGGCGCAGGCCACAGCACGTTCACCGATTTTACGTTTTCGGAGCCGGAGAAATCGAAGATCGGCGGCGCTCCGGAGTCGCCGGGATCGCGCCAATAAGTCAGCCAGCCGGGATCGAGCCTGATTTCGATGCCGGCGCGCAAGAAAGCAGCGTCGTGATTTTTGCTTATCGCGCCCGCGATCAGACGCGCGGCGCTATGAGCCTGCCCATCCCAGTTCGAAGCGTCCTGGGCGGACGCGGACGGAATTGCCGCTAGCGACATCACAATAGCGGCCTGGAACACGCGCCTTGGCAGCGGGATGCACCGCGCAATCTGCGCGGTCATCTGTGCGATACTGGCCGAAGATGCGGGTGCAATTTTGGCTGCCGAAATCATGACCGTTGTCTAAGCCCGGGCGGGCACAAGTGCCACTGACATGATTGTGACCATGGCTCTGCCCCAATTGCCGCATTTGGCATCATGAGTTGCGTCAGGCAGGCGTTTTGTCGCTGACATTGGTTGCAGAAAATTAAACGCGCATCGCCTGCGTCACATTATGACAATGAACTTTTTAATGCGCCGTTCGTTTGCAATTACGGATCGATGGGCTAACCTTTCCACTATGAAGACCCCGCGCGGCACATCAACGAAAAGCCGGCGCCGAGGCTATCTCGACGGCCAAATGCTGATCGCCATGCCGGCGATGATGGACGAGCGCTTTGCCCGCTCGCTCATTTACGTTTGTGCGCATTCGTCGGAAGGGGCGATGGGCATTGTCGTCAACCATCCGGCGCCGAACATCAATTTCTCCGACCTTCTGGTGAAGCTGAACGTCATTCCCGCGACCGACATCATCCGGCTGCCAACGCGTGCCGGCGGCGTAAAGGTCATGCGCGGGGGACCGGTCGAAACCGAGCGCGGCTTCGTTCTGCATTCGGCCGATTTCTTCATTGAAAATTCGACGCTGCCGATCGACGACGGCATTTGTCTCACCGCGACCATCGATATTCTTAAGGCGATCGCGCGTGGCGACGGGCCGGCGAGCGCAATTCTTGCGCTCGGCTATGCCGGCTGGGCGCCGGGCCAGCTTGAGACCGAAATCCAGGGCAACGGTTGGCTGCAC
>JBKPIZ010000433.1:0-1691 GCA_046730495.1 Pseudomonadota bacterium | reverse complement strand
GCTGAGGAGACTGTGAAGCAATTAGCGACAGCCGCCTAGCGCAAACGGAAATTGACCTCATGAAAACATCCAAACAAACGGTGCGCGAAGCGAAGCAACTGTTCCGCCTGTGTCTGATCGATGGACGAATCGATGAAGACTACGTTCGGCTGGCTGTCCAGAGAGTTCTGCAGGCAAGGCGTCGTGGTTACCTCACAATGCTGCGACACTTCCTGCGGTTGCTGAAGCTCGAATACGAGCGGCATGCTGCCACGATCGAAAGTGCCGTACCGTTGCCAACTGACCTGCAGTCCCGCGTTCAATTGGGGCTGGAAAATGCTTACGGTCCGGGGCTGACGACATTGTTCACAGAAAATCCTGTGCTGATCGGAGGCATGCGCATCAAGATCGGCAGCGACGTGTACGACAACAGTGTGCGCTCGGCCCTAGTGACGTTGGCAAAGACTTTTGGCATCACAAACTCGAACTGAGGGCAATCAGACATCTGGCGGGTGTTGGCGATTTCTCAAACTTAAACGAACTAGGGTGAAGCGAACATGGCCGATTTATTGAAAGAACTCGAAGCCCAAATCGCAGGGTTGAAGACCTCGACAGCCCGACAGAACGTAGGCGTGATCCGCGAGATTGGAGACGGCGTGGCCAGGGTTGAGGGCCTTACCGACGCAATGCTCAACGAGATGCTTGACCTCGGCCACGGCATTACCGGGTTGGCCTTGAACCTTGAAGAGACCGAAGTTGGCGTGGTCATCCTTGGGGACTACACCCAACTTCAAGAAGGGGACGAAGTCCGCACGACCGGGAAACTACTGCAGGTTCCTGTTGGTAAAAGCCTCTTGGGGAGGGTGGTGAATACGCTCGGAGAGCCCTTAGATGGCAAAGGGCCGATCGTGAGTGACCTATTTTATCCGGTTGAGAAAATCGCTCCCGGCATTATCCGGCGGAGCCCAGTTAGGCAGCCGGTACAAACGGGCATCATGGCGATTGACGCGATGATTCCGATCGGCCGAGGGCAACGCGAACTGATCATTGGTGATCGTTCGACAGGAAAGACGACGATTTGTATCGACACCATCATCAGCCAGGCATGTTTAAACAGAGCGGCCGAGCAGGTGGGCGACAAAGACTACCGTCCTCTCTATTGCATCTACGTTGCGATCGGTCAGAAGCAATCCAATATCGCCCGCATTATCACGGTTCTCGAACAAGCCGGGGCGATGCCTTACACGATTATCCTCGCCTCATCGGCATCGGACTCCGCCACCAACCAGTACCTGGCGCCAGTCGCGGGAGCTGCGATGGGTGAGTGGTTCATGGATCACGGCATGGACGCATTGATCATCTACGACGATCTGTCCAAGCATGCAGTCGCGTATCGGCAAGTCTCACTGGTGCTCAAACGGCCATCTGGGCGTGAAGCGTATCCCGGCGACGTCTTCTACCTGCACAGCCGCCTCCTCGAGCGTGCCGCCCGCGTCGGCGAACAGTTCGGAAACGGGTCGCTCACGGCGCTCCCCATCATCGAGACCCAGGCGGGCGACGTGTCCGCGTACATCCCGACCAACGTCATCTCGATCACCGATGGGCAGATCTTCCTCGAGACGGATCTGTTCCATCAAGGCACGCGCCCCGCGATCTCGGTCGGCATCTCCGTGTCGCGCGTCGGCTCGGCCGCGCAGCTCAAGGCGATGAAG
>JBKPIZ010000432.1:0-6700 GCA_046730495.1 Pseudomonadota bacterium | reverse complement strand
ATGTGCCGCTGCGCCCAGCTTGGCCAGCGCCGGATCACGTCCTCCGAAAAGAAATTGGGCAAGGCGAAAAGGCATACGACGAGAGCCAAGAGCAGAATTGCCGCTGCCTTCCAGCGCGTGAAAAACAACATGGATCAGATTTTCCTTACTTTGCAGCGCTGTTTTAGTTCGCGCGTTCCCCGCCTCCTCTACAATCCAATCACCGGGCAGGTCAGTGGGCAGGTCAGGCAGCCTTGTCGTCCTTTACCGGCTCGCCTTTCGCGCGCACGTCGCTGACCATGGCGCGCACGTGTCGGACCCGCACGCCATCGGCAATTTCAATTTCGATATGATCGTCATCGATGACTTTGGTGACTTTGGCGACCAGACCGCCGTTGGTCACCACGGTGTCGCCTCGCCGCAAGGCTTTGACCATCGCCTGATGCTGTTTCACCTTTTGCTGCTGGGGCCGCAGGATCAAGAAATACATGATGACGATGATCAAGATCAGCGGCATGAATGACGTGATCATGCCGGCTGAATCGCCGCCAAACAGGCCGCTTTGCGCAAATGCGGGCGTAATGAACATTGTTCCTCCAAAAGCCGCGTGAATAGGGCCGCAGGAAAAAGCGCGCCGCCTGCCATGATGGGCCGATTTCGCGCGCAAAATCGGCGCGGACTATAACCGCCGTTGGCTCAATTGCAACGTGGCGGAAGCCCGCTTTAGCCCGTCGTCAACCCCTCGCCGCTCCTTGGCTTGCCGCCGCTTGCCTGCCCGGCTAAGGGAAGACCGCAAGTCGGTGCAAACATGGCCAAATCTCCGGCGCGACCAAGCAAGACACCACCAAAAAAGGCCGCTCGCGCGGGCACCGACAAAGCCCAGGCGCGCGGTGGCGACGCCGCCCTTCTCGCCCGTATCGCCGGGGCGCTCGAGCGGCTGGCGCCGACTGCATCGGCGGCTACCGATTTTGCCGCGACCGAAGCCTTCGTGTGGCATCCCGAGGGCCGAAGGCTGACGCCGGTCCGACGCGTTAATCGCGTCGAGATGTCCCTTCTCAAAGGCATTGACCGCGTCCGCGATCTGTTGGTCGAGAACACCGAACGTTTTGCTCGCGGGCTGCCGGCCAACAATGCGCTGTTGTGGGGCGCACGCGGCATGGGGAAGTCGTCGCTGGTGAAAGCCGCCCACGCCGCGATCGGCCAAGCCCATCTCGCCGCCGGGTTGAAGCTCATTGAAATCCATCGTGAAGACATCGAGTCGCTGCCCGAGCTCATGAGTCTTTTGCGCAATGTGCCGCAGCGGTTCATCGTTTTTTGCGACGACCTCTCCTTCGACGCCGAGGATACGTCCTACAAATCGCTGAAAACGATGCTCGAAGGCGGAATCGAGGGGCGCCCTGAGAACGTGATCTTTTATGCAACTTCCAACCGGCGGCATCTGTTGGCGCGCGACATGATGGAAAACGAACGCGCCACCGCCATCAATCCCGGCGAGGCGGTCGAAGAAAAAGTGTCGTTGTCGGATCGCTTCGGGCTTTGGCTCGGCTTTCATCGCTGCAGCCAGGACGAATATCTCGCCATGGTCGAGGGCTACGTCGCCCATTACCGGGTGCCGTTCGACGGCGCCGAATTGCGCCGCGAGGCCCTGGAATGGGCGACGACGCGCGGCGCGCGCTCCGGGCGCGTGGCGTGGCAGTACGTTCAGGATTTGGCCGGGCGGTTGGGCGTGCGGATGACGGAAGACAGATGACGGAAGTCAGATGTCGGAAAATTTTCCGACATCTGACATTAGACATCCGACATCTGGATCACGCCCCACTCAAATACTGCGACGGGTCGACCGGTGTCGCGCCCTTGCGGATTTCGAAATGCAATTGCGGCGAGGTGACGTTGCCGGTCTGACCGGCATGCGCAATCACCTGGCCGCGTTTCACGGTCTCGCCGCGCTTGACCAGAATGTCGCTGGCATGCGCGTAGGCGGTGACGAAACCATTGGAGTGGCGAACCAGGACCAGATTGCCATAGCCCTTGAGCTCGCTCCCGGCATAGGCGACGACGCCGTCTTCCGCGGCCTTGATCGGGGTGCCTTCGGGCACGGCAAGGTTGATGCCGTCATTTTGCACGCCGTTCGCCTTGGGTCCGAACGCTACGATCACGCGGCCACGCACCGGCCAGCGGAATCCCGGCAGACTGCCGGCGGGCTCGGCGCTTTTCACGGCCTCCTGACTGGACATGGTCGGAACGGGTTCCACCACGCGCGCGGTTTGCGACGAGTCCGCCATGGCGACCTTACTGGTCGGCGGGGAAACGGATGGCTCGCTCCCCGCTTGCGTCGCCTGTGACGCCTCTTTGATATCGGGGATCGTGATGCGCTCGCCGGGTCGCACCTTGGCCTTGACCGCAAGACTATTGGCCTGAGCAATCACCGCAACTGGCTTATGATAAATCCGCGCGATGCTATTCAGTGTTTCGCCCTTCCGCACGACATGCACCACAGACGGCGCAACGAGCCTGCCGCGCGGCACCGAAGCTACCTTCGGACTCGCTGGGACGGTTCGGACCTGCGCGGGTGTATGTGACTGCGGCGCCGACGTCGCGCGCGCGCCGCCTTTGGCCGTTTGGGATTGGTACCACCCTGCCCCGTTCCCTGGAGTGCCTTGCTCGGCGCTCGCCAAATGGGGCAGCGGTTTTGCTTCAATAGGCGTTGCCGATGCGCTCTGCGCGGCCGGACTGTAGGCGTCGTTGCGCGAAGCGGATGTGTTCGTCGAACCGGTCGAACCGAATAAGTCGCCAAAGCGCGTCGTGTCGGCGCAGCCAGCGACCCCCAATCCGATTAACGAAATGGCAACCAGTTGCGGCCAGAGGGCCGTCCGAGGCGATACGCGCATGGTTACTCACTCGCACGCAATACAAGGACGAATACAAGGACGAGCGAATAAACAACCTTGCGGTAAACAGGGTTTTAAGCGTTGGCAGATATTTCGAAATAATTGATTGTGTGTCTTTGCCGCTACAATTCCCGCGCCTGGCCCGGCAATAACGGCACAAATCGCACCGCAATAAGCTCTTCGCGGGTTAATCCGCCGGCCGAACGCTTGGTGAGCTTGACCAGATACTGCGCGTCATGGCGCGGTCCGACCGGCAGCACCATCTTGCCGTCTTCCGCAAGCTGCGCCACCAACGCCCCCGGGACGTCTTCGGCCGCAGCGGTAACTATTATGCGATCGAACGGCGCTAAATCCGGTGCGCCAGCCATGCCGTCGCCAACGCGGATCGTGACGTTGCTATAGCCGAGAGCCTTCAGTTTCTCTCGCGCCGCGTCGGCGAGAGTCCGATAACGTTCGATGCTGACCACTTCGCGCGCCAGTCGCGATAGAACAGCGGCCTGGTAGCCGGAGCCTGTTCCGATTTCGAGCACGCGGTGCTCGGGGCCGACCTCGAGCCGTTCGGTCATATAGGCCACGACGAAAGGCTGACTGATCGTCTGCCCGCACGCGATCGGCAGGGCCTGATCGGCATAAGCGCTTTCGACGAAACCCGGGCTGACAAAATTCTCCCGCGGCACTTCCTCCATGGCACGAAGCACGCCCTGATCGCTGATCCCGCGCCGGCGCAGCGAAAGCTGAAATTCCATGCGCTCGACATCGTCGGCGGCTGGCTTCACGACCACAATTGCCTCGTCTATCAGCCTGGTGTCGCCGTTTTTAGCACCCGGCACGGTCTGTTACACTCTGCTGCATATCGTGAACCCTACTGCCGATTATCTCAGGCAATTAAGTCTCGTTAGCTGGAACCAAGGACGGTCTCGGGCGTTAGGGCGCAAGCACGGGGGTCCCGCGTGATGGGTCACGGGAAGGTTGCGGCGAGCAAACGCGTTCTCATCGTCGAAGATGAGCTGATGATCCGCATGCTGCTTGAAGGCATGCTCACTGATCTCGGTCACAGTGTCGCAGCGGAGGCCGGCGGCCTCGACGAAGCCATTTCGCTCGCCAAGCAGGCGGAATTCGATCTCGCAGTGCTTGATGTGAATCTCAACGGCACGCCGGTGACGCCGGTTGTCGAGATTCTCGTCGAGCGCGGCCTGCCGTTTATTTTCGCAAGCGGCTATGGTCAGCGCGGCCTGCCCGAAGCCTATCGTTTTGCGCCGATTTTGCAGAAGCCGTTCCAGGCCGACGCGCTTGAGGAAGCGATCCAGGCCGTGGCAAACACCGCGAATTAGCGGCCAGCTTTAACTTCCTTTCGTAAACAGTTCGGCGAGCTTGGTCATGGTCGGCTCGTCGGTAATATCGATCCGCAGCGGCGTGAGCGCGATGCAGCGTTCATCGAGCACCGCAATGTCCGTTCCGTGCTCCGCTTGAAATGGGTTCAAGCGCGAATAGGCAATCCAGTAGTACGGGTTACCACGGCCGTCGACGCGTTTGTCGATGTGCAACCGCTCCTGCCGGCGGCGCCCGAGCGGCGTGACGGTGATGCCCTTGACCTCTTCCGGGCGGCAGTCGGGAAAATTGACGTTGATCAGCACGCCCTCGCGCACGCCGCCGGCCAGCACGCGACGAATGATATCGGGTGCGAAGTGCAGACTGGTCTCCCAGAACGGCGGCTGCCCGCTGCGCGATTTGTAAGATTGCGATAGAGCGATCGAGGGAATGCCGAGCACCGCCCCCTCCATCGCGCCCGCCACCGTGCCGGAATAGATCACGTCCTCGCCGACATTGCGGCCGCGATTGACGCCGGACAGGACCAGATCGATTTGCTTGTCTTGCAGCACATGGCGCGCGCCCATGATCACGCAATCGGTCGGCGTGCCGCGCACGGCAAATTTGCGCTCATCCACCTGGCGCAGCCGCAGTGGATCGTTGAGCGAGAGCGAATGGGCGACGCCCGATTGATCGTGCTCCGGCGCCACCACCCAGACGTCGTCCGAAAGCTTGCGCGCGACCTCCTCGCAGGTGTCGAGACCCTGCGAATGAATGCCGTCGTCATTGGTGACCAGGATGCGCATGGCCTCAGAGCAATTCCAAAAATGCAATCATTGCCGCTCAATCTTCTTCATTCCACCCATATAGGCCTGCAATACCTCTGGCACCGCAATCGATCCGTCGGCTTGCTGATAGGTTTCCATGACCGCGATCAAGGCACGGCCCACGGCGACGCCCGAGCCATTGAGCGTGTGAACGTGACGGACATTGCGGTCCTTGCCGCGATAGCGCGCATTCATGCGCCGGGCCTGGAATTCGCCGCATACCGAGCACGATGAAATCTCGCGATACATGTTCTGCCCCGGCAGCCAGACCTCGATGTCGTAGGTCTTTTGCGCGGCAAAGCCCATGTCGCCGGTGCAGAGCGTAACCACGCGATAATGCAGATCGAGCCGGCGCAAGATTTCCTCGGCGCATGACAGCATGCGCTCGTGCTCGTCGCGCGATTGCTCCGGCGTGGTGATCGAAACGAGCTCGACCTTGGTGAACTGGTGCTGGCGGATCATGCCGCGGGTGTCCTTGCCGGCGGCGCCGGCCTCAGCGCGGAAGCACGGCGTGCAGGCGGTAAGCCGCATCGGCAATTGCGCTTCGTCGACGATGGACTCGCGGACGAGATTGGTCAGCGGCACTTCGGCGGTGGGGATGAGCCCGAGACGTTCGTTCCTGAGTTTTGAACGATGGCCGAAATAGGCCATCTGTGCTTCTAAGCGATCAGCGCTGTCCACGAGCTGTTCGCTGGCAGGGCCTAATAGCTCACCCTTGATCGCCCAAAACTGATCGTCTTCAAATTTTGGGAGCTGGGCCGTGCCAAACATCACGTCGTCGAGGACGAGCAAAGGCGGCGCGACTTCGGTGTAACCGTGCTCGTTCGTATGGACATCGAGCATGAATTGCCCGAGCGCACGCTCGAGCCGCGCCAAGCCTTTTTGCAAAACGACAAAGCGCGCGCCGGAGAGCTTGGCCGCGGTCTCGAAATCCATCTGCCCGAGCGCTTCGCCGAGCTCGAAATGTTGCTTGGGCGTGAAGGCGTAATCGCGCTTGGCCCCAAAGCGATGATGCTCGACGTTGTCGTTGGAATCCTTGCCGTCGGGCACATCGTCGAGGGGTACGTTAGGAAGCGTGGCAAGGCCGGCACCGATTCCGATACGCTTCCCAAAGTTTAGTTCACGTTCTAGGCCAACGATGTCACCTTCCATCACGCCAATTGAAGCTTTCAATTGCGCAACCTCTGTCATTAGACCACCGGCCCTGGCGTCATCTTCCCTTTTTTTCGCTTCGCCGATCTCTTTCGATACAGCGTTGCGACGCGCCTGCGCCTGCTCAAGCCTCGTGATCATATTTCGGCGCCGTGCATCAATCTCGATCAGGCGTTTTGACTCCGGCGCGAGCCCGCGGCGGGACAGCGCGCGGTCGAAGACGTCGGGGTGCTCGCGGATGAACCGGATGTCGTGCATCGATAGGCTCTCTGGCGTGTCATGGCCGGACTTGTTCCGGCCACCCACGTCTTTGCAGCTCGATAATTAAGACGTGGATGCCCGGGTCAAGCCCGGGCATGACGAATCAAAATTGCACAGCAGCAACAAAGCAGCCCGCTCACTCCGCGGGCTTGGCGGCCGCGGCACGTTCGGCGGCGACGCGGCGCTCTACCATTCGTACCGACCAAATCGAGCCTTCGTAGAGCGCGATCAGCGGCAAAGCCAGCGACATCTGGCTCAACACGTCCGGCGGGGTGAGGACGGCGG
>JBKPIZ010000431.1:0-6685 GCA_046730495.1 Pseudomonadota bacterium | reverse complement strand
GCCCTGTAGTGACCCTCGCCCACGCTAGCTTGTGACGGTCGTCACATCGCTCTCCCCGGATCAATGCTTCGCTAATACTGCACCGTCGTCCCCGGCGGTGGCTTCTTCCTTCCTTAACTTAGGGCCACTAAATGGCGGCCCTATTTTTTCGTGGACCGAATCGACAATCCGCCCTCATACAGCCAAATGCGCGCTTGTTTCGCCGCAATCCGTCACGCTTCATTCCGAAATTTACGATTTGTTTGCTATGTCGCCATGTTTCAAAATCTTCCCATAATCTTGCACCGAGGAGCGTGCAATTGTCCCTGTCTGTAGCAAATGGGGTACAGTGATGCGTAAAACAGTGTTGATGCTGATTGCTGCGGCAGTCATTCATCTGACTGCAAGCCAAAGCGCATTAGCAGCTGACATAGCCCGGGGGCCTCCACATCCTTACGTGCCGCCAGTATACGTGCCGCCGCCAGTGCCCTTTCCTAGTTGGACGGGCTGCTACGTCGGCGGAAACATCGGTGGGGCGTGGTCAAACGTCGACCTTTCCGGCGTAAGCGGTGCGAGTTTTTCAGCAACCAATGGCGGCTTTGCCGGTGGTGGTCAGATCGGCTGCGATTACAACTGGCTCCAAAGCCCGTGGGTGGTTGGTATTCGCAATATGCTCGACGCAACATCTTTGAGCAATAGAACGAATATTTCGACTGTGCCTTTCACAGGCGCCGTCGACAGCCGCACGCGCTGGTTTGATACTTTGACGGCTCGCGGCGGCTATCTCGTAACACCGCAGGTCTTGCTCTATGCGCAAGGTGGCGCAGCGTGGACCAATACAAACATTACCTTTTTAGATGGCTCAGGTGCACAACTTGGCGAGACCTCAAACGGCCGTACTGGCTGGACAGTCGGTGCCGGTGTCGAATGGAGGTTCGCGCCGCAATGGTCGGTGTTTGCCGAATACAACTTCATGGGCTTCGGCACGCAAAGTGCGACCTTTACCGGCTGTGGTGGCACTTGTGTCGTCAATGCCAATGCCAAAGCGGATGTCCAGAATGTCCTAGCTGGCGTGAACTACAAATTCAATTTCTAAGGCAGCTTCTCCATATTCGGGCCGCAACCGCCACGCCTCATCTTTGCTGAGCAGCTTCGCCGCCGAGCGCCGCCCGCGGCTCATCCCGACCAACGGGAGCAGTTGGCCAAGGGGTCCTCGAATTTGTGCCGCTTTCAACTGGCTTTCAACATCGTTTTCCTAGCTGTTGAAAACCAGATAATTGCTAGTCCGTCCAATCCATTAGGTGATCTTGGACCTAAGTTGAAAAGACACAGACGCGCGAGAACTTGTGCCGTCATTGTGGCTAAAAAAGTTTGGCGCGTGCCATGATTTTGGTCAGCAAAAAGTTGCCAAAGAAAAATTTGGTTAGCAGAATCTTTCCGAGCGGCAAAAGCATCGAGTGTCATCATCTCGAGTAACTCTAAAAGTGATAGTTGAGTCCGAGCCGCATCAGGTTCGCGGCGAGACCGTTATTCGCTGCGGTCACTGAGAAGTGGCGATCGTCGAGATTGAAGTAAAGCCACTCAGCTTTGGCTGACCAATGTTGCGCGAAGCTGATCTCCGCGCCGAGGCCTACGACCCAGCCCAAGCTGGCATGGCTCTCTGACGGATTTCCCGATGACGTTCCGGTCAGTTCGCCATAAGCGAGGCCGGCGGTGCCAAAGAGCAGTACATTATTGGCGGCGATGCCGACGCGTCCACGCGCCGTGCCGAACCACGGGTTCGAAAATTGCCAGGAAGCGAATGTGTCGTTGGCGGCGGAAAAGCTTATGTCAGCTTCGCCACCATAGATAAAGTTTCCGTTTTGCCAGTTGAAACCGGCCTCGAATCCACCCGCGACGCCGTTCGGGCGCGTCGGATTGTTCTCGATGCTGCCCCATTCATAGCCGAGCGTTGCACCGACATAAGGTCCGGCCCAGCTGAACGCGAAGTACGGCGCCTGACCGCCATAATAATTTGGGGCAAGTTCGGCGGCAGCTGCCGCGGAGGTCACGGAATTTGTCGTGGCGTTTGTAATTGCGCTGGTCATGGCGCTCGCCAAACTCGCCGCCGCCAGGAGGCCGGAAAGCCTGGTCGCGACATTTGTCAAAGTTGGCCTCCAAACCGACTCCGCGACAGGCATGCACGCACGCCGCCACGCTTGCGAGATGCGGGTGTTTCGAGGCGTCGGAAAGACGCCCAATCCTTCGGTGATCGATAGAATTTATGGCTAGCTTTAAGTTAAACAGTGCTAAACCGATAAGGAGTTCGACGGCGCTATCGTTAAGGGATTGTATATTTGAAAGCGGAGGCGGGCGCCGCTGGGATTGGAGCGGACGACGGCTGCGCTTTCCCACCCGCTATATGGCTTTCCCTGACGATAGGCCTACATGCACGAGCATGAGCAGCGTTCCCAAGCCAGATCTCGCTCCGGAAGCGGAGATCGTCGAAGAGGACGAAGAGCAGTCGCTGCCGCTGCCAGAAGAGCAGGCGGCCAAGCTTCGCTTTGACGAGGACGAAGGTGCGCTCGCGGCAGGCCGCGCCGCAATACTCCATTACACCAAAGTCGCGCCGTCGCGGCCTGGGGTCTATCGCATGCTCGACGGTCGCGGCGACGTGCTTTACGTCGGCAAAGCCAAGAACGTTAAAAAGCGCGTTGCGGCCTATGCCCGCCCGACCGGACTCGACACCCGGATCGAACGGATGATTGCGGCCACGCGCACGATCGAATTCGTTGTCACCCGCACCGAAACCGAAGCGCTGCTGCTTGAGGCCAATCTGATCAAGCGGCTGCGGCCGCGCTTCAACGTTGTGCTGCGCGACGACAAGTCATTCCCTTACATTTTGATCACGTCAGACCATTGGGCGCCGCAAATTCTCAAGCATCGCGGTGCACGTACACGGCCAGGCCATTATTACGGCCCGTTCGCGTCGGTCTGGGCGGTCAATCGCACCATCAACGCGCTGCAGCGCGCGTTTTTACTGCGCTCGTGCAGCGATCCGTTTTTTGAAAGCCGCACGCGACCGTGTCTACTTTATCAAATCAAGCGCTGTTCGGCTCCATGCACCAAGGAAATCGAGTTTCCCGATTATTCGGGGTTGGTGCGCGAAGCGAACGAGTTCCTGTCCGGGCGAAGCAAGAAGGTCAAAGATCAACTCGCCGATGAGATGGAAAAGGCTTCAGTCGTGCTCGATTTCGAGCGCGCGGCGATTTATCGCGACCGCCTCGCCGCACTTTCCGCGATTCAATCGCATCAAGGGGTCAATCCGCGCGGCGTCGAGGAGGCCGACGTGTTCGCCGTCTATCAGCAGGGCGGGTTCTCCTGTGTCGAGGTCTTCTTCTTCCGCACCGGCCAAAATTGGGGCAACCGAGCCTACTTTCCCAAGGCGGATCGTTCGCTCTCAGCAGAAGAAGTCCTCTCCGCTTTCCTAGCTCAGTTCTACGATGACAGGCCGCCGCCGCGCTTGATCCTGGTGTCACATGCCATTGCGGACCGGGCGCTGCTGGCCGAGGCTCTGTGCACCAAGGTTGGTCACAAGATCGAGATCGTGCTGCCGCTGCGCGGCGAGAAGAAGGATCTGGTCGAGCACGCGCTCGCCAATGCGCGCGAAGCGCTGGGCCGTAAGCTGGCGGAAACCTCGTCGCAGGAAAAACTATTGCGCCAGCTCGCCGACACGTTCGTACTGCCGAAAGTGCCGCGGCGCATCGAAGTTTTCGACAACAGCCACATCCAAGGCTCGAACGCGGTCGGCGCCATGATCGTCGCGGGACCGGAAGGCTTTCGCAAAAATCAATATCGCAAATTCAACATCCGCTCCGCCGAGCTCACACCGGGCGACGATTTCGCCATGATGCGCGAAGTCTTGACCCGCCGCTTCAAGCGGCTGCTCGCGGAGGCGCCGTTGAAACAGGCTGGTGAGGTTGCTCCCGATCTCCCCAATGGGGAGAGGGGGGTCCGCGCTGCAGGCGAGAGCTCTGACCTCGGTACCTCCTCACCCGGCGCTCTTCGCACGCCGACCTCTCCCCACCGGGGAGAGGTTAATGGCGACGAAGCCGCGCACGACGAATCAGCCTGGCCCGATCTCCTGCTGATCGACGGCGGGCAGGGGCAGCTCAGTGCCGCGCGTGAGGTTTTGGCCGGGCTAGGGATCGAGGTTCCGGTCGTGGCCATCGCCAAAGGGCCGGACCGCGATGCCGGCCGGGAAACGTTCTTTGTTCCCGGCCGCGACTCGTTCAAGCTGCCGCCACGCGATCCGGTGCTTTATTTCGTCGAACGCCTGCGCGACGAGGCGCATCGCTTTGCCATAGGCTCGCACCGCGCGCGTCGTAAACGCGATCTCCGCGAAGCTGGTCTGCAGGAAATCGAGGGCATCGGGCCGACCCGCAAGCGCGCGCTACTCCTGCATTTCGGCACGCTGAAAGCGATCGAACGAGCCTCGCTGACCGATCTCACGAAGGTCGAGGGGATCAGCGCCGAAACCGCCCGGCGCATTTATGCCTTCTTCCATGATGGGGCGACCTGACCGTGATCCCCGGGCAGTCATCCCCATATACGCACAAGTGAGGCGCCCGGGCCCTGTCGGCCGAGCCGTCGCGGCGCTATGGTGGGTGGGGACATTGGCCATGAATTCGACCACGACCAGCACGCCTCGGCACGCCTCCGGACATGCGCCGGCACACGGTCCGGCTCATGTTTCGACGCATGTTCCGCCGCAGGGGCCGATGCGATCGCGCGCCAATCCCATGGCGCTGCCGAATATTTTGACTTATGGCCGCATTGTCGCCGTGCCGCTCGTGGTCGGCTGCCTATTCTGGCAGAACATCCTTCATGGTGGGCTTTGGCTGCGCTGGTTTGCGCTCGTCATCTTTATTGCGGCCGGCGTCTCGGATTTTCTTGACGGCTATTTTGCCCGCATTTGGGGCCAGCAGTCCTCGCTCGGCCGCATGCTCGACCCGATCGCCGACAAGCTTCTGGTTGCATCTTGCCTTTTGATCCTCGGTGCCGAGAAAACCATCCACGGTTGGTCGCTCTTGGCAGCGATCGTTATTCTGTGCCGCGAAATTCTGGTCTCGGGCCTGCGCGAATATCTTGCGGAGCTGCGGGTCAGCGTGCCCGTTACCCGACTCGCCAAATGGAAGACGACGCTGCAACTCGTCGCAGTCGGCTTTTTGATCTGCGGCGAAGCCGGCGACGCAATTGTGCCGGTGGTCACCGAGATTGGCATCATTCTGTTGTGGCTCTCCGCACTGCTGACGCTCTACACCGGCTGGGATTATTTGCAGGCCGGATTACATCACCTGACGCGGGAGGATGCGTGAAGGTTCGTTATTTCGCCTGGGTGCGTGAGCGCGTCGGCAAAACCGAAGAGGATATCGATCCGCCCGCAGGCGTCGCGACCGTCGGCGATTTGCTAGCTTGGCTCGCGCGTCAAGGCGAGGGCTATGCCTATGCTTTCGAAAATCCGAACGTCGTGCGCAGTGCGATCGACAAGCGGCACGTGCGCTCTGATGCGCGGATTGCAGGGGCAAGCGAAATCGCATTTTTCCCGCCGATGACCGGCGGTTGAAACGCTTTTTGCCAAGCCGATAGTGAGCGGAATGAGCGTCATTGTCCGTCTGCAGCACGAAGCGTTCGACGTCGCCGGCGAGATTGCGACGCTCACGCGCAGCCGCACCGATATTGGCGCGGTGGTCACATTTACCGGTATCTGCCGCGCCGACGAAGACGGCGAACCGATCGCGGCGCTTAATCTCGAACACTATCCGGACATGGCCGAAGCCGAAATCGGCCGCCATATCGAGGCCGCGCGCCAGCGCTGGCCGCTTCTCGGCGTCACGGTCGTCCATCGCTACGGCCGCATCGCGCCCGGCGAGGGCATCGTGCTGGTGGTGACCGCATCGACCCATCGCGAGGCTGCCTTCGCGGCCGCCGAATTTTTGATGGACTATCTCAAAAGCCGGGCGCCGTTCTGGAAGCAGGTTGAGAGGCCAAGCGGCAAACCAGGCGACACGATCTGGGTCGAAGCCAAGGCAAGCGACGACAGCGCCGCCGAGCGGTGGAAGCCGGCGCCCACGAAACGCGAAACCGCGAAGTGAACCGCAACTATTCCGCGGCGACGCGGGGCGTCGACGCAGCGCTCAGCCTGGGATTGAGTTCGCAAGCCTCCTCCCAGCTCAGCACGTTGAGCGACTTGACGAACTTGCCGACGCCGTCAACCTCGGCGCAGAACAAGCCGAGTTCGATGATCTCCTCGTCCGAGAAATGTCTGGCGAGGTCGACATAGACTTCGTCCTTGTCGATGGCGTGCTCGCCTTGTTTGAACAGATCGGCGTAGCGCAATGCCGCCTTCTCGCGTGCGCTGAGCTGCGCGCTGCCGGCATGATCGAACAGATCATTGATCATGCTTTCGGTCAGTCCCTCAGCTTTGGCGACATTGGAGCGAACGGTCGAGCAATAGCCGCATTGGTGCGCGACGGAAATCTTGATGCGACACATTTCCTTGAGCTTGTGCGGTAAGACGCCCTGATACAGGAGCTTGTTCCAATATTCGACCCAGGCGATGCCGAGCTTGCTCCGGGTCATCAAGCTGACAACGCGCGGGTCGGGCGCGCCGGTGCGTTTGGCGGATTCGATCAATTCGCGCGTCTGGGGCGTCTGTTCGCTTTCC
>JBKPIZ010000430.1:0-7111 GCA_046730495.1 Pseudomonadota bacterium | reverse complement strand
CATGCGCACTGAATGGCAGCCCGTTGGCTCGGACGGCGTGTACGAGGGGAGCGACCGCAAGACCAAAGAGGTCAAGTGGACCGGCACCCGCGTCGACCTGATCTTTGGTTCGCACTCGCAGCTGCGCGCACTGGCGGAAGTCTGTGCGTGCGCGGACTCGAAGCAGAAGTTTGTGAAAGACTTCGTGGCGGCGTGGTCCAAAGTGATGAACCTCGATCGCTTCGACGTAGCTGCATAGCATTCACTTCGTCATTGCGAGCGAAGCGAAGCAATCCAGCGCGGCGTGAAAGCCTGGATTGCTTCGTCGCTTCGCTCCTCGCAATGACAACGCGTTTGAAGCGGCGCCGTTACTCTTTGGTGGCTTGTTTGCTGCTCGCCTTGGGAGAAGCCGGCTTCTTTTTTGCGGTCTGGGCGGGCGCCGGCGCCGTCTGCCCCCGCTCGACCGCCACGAGCGCGCCCGCCTGGAAGTGATAAATGCCGGGCCGCGAACCGCTGTTAAATGTCAGGTCCGCGGTGCGATCGCCGTTTGGATTTTTTCCGATCTGGACGGCATTCGGCGCACCGGCGCGAAACACCACGTCGCATTCGCTCATGCCGAGGGCAATGCCGCCACCCAACAAAGTGCTGGTATCGGCGGCGACCGGCGCGCTGCCGGGTTGGTTAGTCGCAGCCGCCGCCGGCGCTTGCGGCACGGCGGGTGGCGGCGGGCATGAACCGTTCGCCGCGACAAGGTCATTGGCGGTGATCGGCCGCGTGCGTTCCTTGGATTCTTGAAGTTCCGAGAATGTGTAGCCGCCGCCGCGGCTGACGAATTGGAACGGCTTGGCAAACCAAGCATCCTTGTTTTCGGCATCGACATTGGCGCAAGCGCCGAGCGCAAGAACGCCGGCAAGCGCTCCGACAACGCAAATGTCGTTGGCCCGAAACTCCACCACGGTCCCCCTTGCAGCCCTCAAGCCCGCGCAGAATGCGCCGGTTTGTGTTGCCAACATGGCGGTGCGCCTATTTTAGCGAGACCCGGCGCTTTCGGCGAGCCCTATCGTAAATCGCCGATTGCCGGCCGGCTGTGGCCGAAACGCCTCACAAAACAATATTTTATGATCATAATCATAAAATGGGCCGCCCGTCGGGTTAGTGACGTTGGTCACAGACTTGATCGCTGTCCGACGCAAAACTTTTAATGGGAATTTGCGTTCATCTCCGGCGGTCAATCGCTTGTGCGGTCTGGCTTCGCCGTTGCTGTGTCCGCCGCAAGCGTTAAGGAGTCTTCATGCAACTGCAATTTGTCGGATGCGGCGACGCGTTCGGCTCGGGCGGACGGTTCAATACCTGCTTTCATCTCGTCGGGCGCAACATCAATGCGCTGATCGATTGCGGCGCCACTTCGCTCGTTGCCATGAACAAGCTCGCGATCAACCGCAACGACATCGACACGATCCTGATCACGCATTTTCACGCCGATCATATCGGCGGTTTGCCGTTCTTCATCCTCGAAGCCAATTACGTTCTCAAGCGCAAGCGCCCTCTAACCATCGCCGGCCCGCCAGGACTCAAAACGCGCTACGGGGCATTCATGGAAAATGCTTTCCCCGGCACGCAGGCGATGGAATGGGCGTTTCCCGTCACGCTTCGCGAATTCGAGATCGGCAACCGCAACGACGTGGGCGAGCTCCGCGTCACGCCGTTTCGGGTGGTGCACGACGAGCGCGCCGGGCCTTGCCTTGGTTTGCGGATCGAAGCCGAAGCCAAGGTCGTCGCCTATTCCGGCGACTCCCAATGGACCGACTCGCTGATCGAGGTCGGGCGCAACGCCGATCTTTTTATCTGCGAGGCCTATACCCGCGATAAGCCGATCGCGACCCACATGGCATTGAGTCTATTAGAACAGCACTTGGATCAGATCCGGCCGAAGCGCCTCATCCTCACGCATATGAGTAATGACATGCTCGCGCGCCGTGGCGAGCTGCGCTACGAGACCGCCGAAGACGGCATGGTGGTCGAAATCTAAACGATCTGTTCGCGATCATAACCAAGCTGATCTGTTCGCGGTCATATTGCAACGGCGCGCGAAAATCTGACGGCACAAGCGTCGAATTCGCGACTCTTCATTTCAGCTCCACCCCGAGCGGAATGTAACTTCGCACCACACGCGAAACGGGAACGTTCGCTGGGGGTCTTAATGCTTGGATTGAATACGAGCGGGCGCGGCCGCAAAAGCTTGCGCGCGCGGCGGGTGTTGTATGTCGGCGTCCTCGCCATGGGCGTGGCGCTTTCGAGCACTGCGGCGCGCGCCGGAGACGCCACGTGGCTCGCAAGTCCCGCCACCAACGACTTTGACACCGCCACGAATTGGAACCCCAACACAGCGGTGCCGACGGGTACGGCGTCCTTCGCAACGTCCAACACCACAAGCCTAACATTCTCGACCGCGACGACGACGATCGGCGGCTTTACTTTCAATACTGGGGCTTCGAACTTTGCGTTCACCGTTGGCGCCGCCAACACCCTAAACTTCAACGTCGCCGGAATCGCTGTCAACGGCACCAGCACCGTCACCATCAACAATAACAACGGCTTGAATTTCAACAACGGCAGCTCAGCCGGCGGCAACACCGTCACCATTAACAATCAAAACACCGACGGTATCTTGACCTTCAACAACACCAGCAGGCGAGCAGCGCCACCATCAACAACAACTTAGTCGCGATTTTCAACGACACGAGTACGGCCGGCAGCGCCGCCATCATCAACAACAACAATGCGGCCCTGAGCTTCAACACCAACAACAACGCCGGCACGGCTGCCATTACCAACAACGCTGGCGCGAGCATAAATTTCAACGGGATGGCCTCGGCCAGCGGCGCCACCATAACCAACAACCTCAACGCGAGCCTGGGCTTCAACGGCAACAGCACGGCCGGCAGCGCCAACATCACCAATAACCAGTCTGTAATTTTCTCCAACTCCAGCACCGCCGGCAGCGCCACCATCACCAACAACAGCAACGGTGCTCCGAATACCACTGTCCTGAATTTCACGGGCATGAGTGACGCCGGCAGCGCCAATATCACTAACAACGCTTCGGGGTTTAGCAACGGTTCAACTGGCGTGATCTTTCAGAGCTCCGCCAGCGCCAACAGCGCCACCATCACCAACGCTAGCGGCGCAGGCCTCTTCTTTCTCAACACCAGCACGGCGGGCAGCGCCAAGATCACGAACAATGCAACCACCAGCGTCGTCAGCGGCGCGTTTCTAAACGGCACGGTCTTCGAAAACACAAGCACGGCGGGCACCGCCAAGATCACGAACAATGGCGACCTGATCTTTGAGGGCGGCAGTAAGGGCGGCAGCGCCACCATTACCAATAATAGCGGCGGCACCCTGAGCTTCCTTAACACCAGTACGGCCCGCAGCGCCAACATCACCAACAACAACATCACCAGCTTTGGGACCAACGGCGGCACAGACACCAGCACGGCCGGCGGCGCCACGATTACCAACAACGGGACGCTAAGCTTCAATGCCGGAACCAAGGGTGGCAGCGCCACCATCAACAACAATGCATTGGGTACGCTGAATTTCTTCAACACCAGCACGGCGGGCACCGCCAGCATCACCAACAATAGCACCGTCTTGGTTGATCCGTTCACCTTTCACGACTCCAGTACGGCCGGCAGTGCAACTATCACCAACAACCAAATCTTGAGTTTTCAGGACACCAGCTCTGCCAGCAGCGCTACCATCACCAATAACAGCGGTGGAACAACCTTCCTCGTAGGTGGAGGTAAGGGCGGCACCGCACGCTTCATCATGAACGGCACCGGTGCGCTGGACATTTCACAGTTTACTGTCGGCGTCGCCATCACGGCCGGTTCAATCGAAGGCAACGGCAACGTCTTTCTCGGCGACCACGTTCTGACCGTCGGCGGCAACAATAGCTCGACCACCTTCTCCGGGGTCATCCAGGATGGCGGCGCCTGCGGCGGCACCGTCGGCTCGCTCGTCAAAGAGGGCACCGGGACGTTGATCCTGTCGGGGACGAATATCTATACCGGCGCCACAATGGTGACCGCCGGCACGCTCGAAGTGGACGGCTCGATCACCACGTCGAACCTTGCCACCGTTAGCGGCGCCACCTTGAGCGGCATCGGCGCGCTGACCACGACCCAGGGTCAACAGCGGCATCCTGGCGCCGGGCAATGCGGCCAATCCGACCGGCGCGCTCGGCGTCAAGGGCAGCCTCACCTTCCAATCGGCCGCGCTCTACATGATCGGCATCAACGGATCGGCTGCGGGCAGCACCAGTGTGGCGGGCACCGCCACGCTCGGCGACGCCACGGTGCAGGTTGCGAGCGGCAGCACTGTCACGCCCGGCGTCAAATACACGATCTTGACGACGATCAAGGGCGGCACTGTCTCCGGGACGTTCAACTCGACACCAGTCATCTTCGGCACGTTGAAGGGAACGCTGAGCTATGACGCCACGGACGTCTTTCTCACCTTCGCGTTTCCAACACTCACGCCGCTGTTGCCGCCGAATGCGCCGACCAATGTCGTCAACACGGCGAACGGAATTGACAATTTCGTCAATGGCGGCGGCACGCTCCCGGCAGCCTTTCAGAACTTGACCAATTTGTCGCCGTCGCAGCTCGCCAATGCGCTCACCCATCTCGATGGCGAGGCGGCGACAGATGCCGAGAAGGGCGCCTTCACCCTGATGACGGAATTCCTTGGTCTACTGCTCGATCCATCTGTCGATGGCCGCACTGGAGGCCTCGGCACCGGCGCCAGCAATTTCGCGCCGGAGCAAGAGGCGAGCTTCCCGCCCGACGTCGCGCTCGCCTATGCCGCGCTCGTCAAGGCGCCGCCGAAACCGAAATTCGAGCAGCGCTGGACTGTGTGGGGGGCAGGCTTCGGCGGCTCGAACACCACCAACGGCAATGCCACGATCGGCTCCAATAACGTCACCGCCAGCGACTTCGGCTTTGCCGTCGGCGCGGATTATCATTATTCGCCCGACACGCTATTGGGTTTTGCGCTCGCGGGCGCCGGCACCAATTGGGGCCTCGCTCAGAATCTCGGCGGCGGGCGGAGCGATGCGTTCATGGTCGGCGGTTACGGCATCACCCACTTCGGCCCGGCCTATCTCGCCGCCGATGCCGCTTTCGCCAATCACTGGTTCTCAACCAGCCGCACCGCGCTGGGTGATCAGCTCACAGCGCGCTTCAACGGCCAAGCTACGGCGCGCGTCTTGAGGCCGGTTATCGCTATGCGATGCCGGTCAATGGCGCCATTGTCGGCGTCACGCCCTATGCGGCGGTGCAAGGCCAATGGTTCCACACCGCCGCCTATAATGAGACGGATAATACGGGCGGCGGCTTTGGCCTGTCTTTCGGCGCCATGAACGCGCACGATACGCGCAGCGAACTCGGCGGTCGCTTCGACGAGCTCACAATACTCAGCGGCACGCCGGTGCAATTGCGGGCACGCATCGCCTGGGCGCATGACTGGGTCAGCAATCCGACCCTCGGCGCGGTGTTTCAGGCGCTGCCAGGCGGCGCCTTCACCGTCAATGGCGCGACGCCGCCGAAAGATTCCGCGCTCACCACCGCCGACGCGCAGTTTCATCTCACGCCGCGACTGTCGTTCCTCGCCAAGTTCGAGGGCGAATTTGCCTCCAATTCGCAAACTTACGCTGGCACAGGGACGCTGCGTTATGCCTGGTAGTACGACAAACTTCGACCTGCCATCTCGCAACCCGGGCGGTTCATCCTTCGCGGCTCGCTGAGCTTGTCATCGGGCCGGCCACTTCGGGCCGGACCCGTTGGCTCGCGCCTCAGGATGACGGTTTCAAACAAAACGCACCGCATAGATCGGCGGTAGATGCGCGTTGACGAGCTGCCAGCTGCGCCCACCGTCCTCGCTGGTCCATAGCGCGCCGGTGGTGGAGCCCATCGCGAGGCGTTCGCCGCCCTCGTCCACTTCCAGGCCGTGCCTGTAGATGAGATCGTAAGCGCTGCGCTGCGGCAGGCCGTGGCGCATGACCTCCCAGCTTTGGCCGCCGTCGTCGGTTCGCGTGACACATAGCGCGCCGTCGCGCGGCATGCGAATCTCGTCTTTGATCGCAGGAACGAACCAGGCGGTTTGAGCTTGGCGCGGATGCGCCGCCACCGCGAAACCGAAATCGTCGGTCGGCGGCGACAATCGCGTCCAGTGTTTGCCGGCATCGGCCGAGCGATAGATGCCGGCATGGTGCTGCATCCACATCACGTCAGGAGCCGACGCGCAGCGCGCCACCCGATGCGGATCCTGGATCGCGCTGTCTTCGGCCTGCTCCGGCGGAACATAGGGCGCAAACAAGCCTTTCCCGAGCACCGACCACGAATCGCCGGCGTCTTTGGTCTCCCAGACGCCGCCGCAGGAAATCGCAAGAAACACGCGGTCGTCATCGCGCGGATCGGGAGAAATGCTGTGGATGCCGGCGGCGTCATAGCCGCCGCCGAACCAGCGCTTGCGCTCCGGCACGTTCCACAGTGACGCGACGAGCTGCCAGTTTTCGCCGCGGTCGTCGGAGCGGAACAATCCGGCCGGGATGGCGCCAATCCACAACCGGTCTGGATGCATCCGCCCGCCGATTTCCATGGTCCAGATCTGAAACAAAGATGGCGCATCGGCGGCGTCGGCGGGAAATGCCGGCGCGGCGAGCTCGCGCCAAGTTGCGCCATCGTCGTCCGAGCGATGCAGTTTGGCGCCGAAATGACCGTGTTTGAGGGCGGCGTAAATCACGCCATCCGCTGCCAAGGCATTGGTCACCGCGACGCCGTCGAAGCCAATGAGTCTCGAGACCCAGCCCAAGTGTTTGCGTTCGAGCGCGAACAGTCCTTTACGCGTTGCTATCAGCAAATGGTCGCTCATCACTCCCCGCTCGCTTTGAGGTCAGCCGCCCGACAGCGCCTGCATGATATAGAGCTTGCTGTCAGGACCGATCTGTCGAGCGAGCGCACCCTCGTGCGCCAAGCGCTCGCCGTCGGCGAATATGCAAACATGTTTGCGTAAAGCGCCGCGATCGTCGAGCACATAGCTGCGCACATGCGGCTGCGCGGCGAGCACG
>JBKPIZ010000429.1:0-4658 GCA_046730495.1 Pseudomonadota bacterium | reverse complement strand
GCGCCGTCCAATTCCGCCGCGACGGCGCTGCATCACCGAGTAAGTGCGAAATCCCCATTCCCGGCCATCACTATCGCGGTCGGCATGCCGTGCGGGAACCCGTTCTGTCGGATGGACATCAGCCGTGTAATTTGTCCAGGGTGATGGGCAAGTCGCGAACACGCTTGCCGGTGGCGTGATAGACCGCGTTGGCGATCGCCGCCGCTACCCCCACGATGCCGATCTCGCCGACGCCCTTGATGCCCAGAGGATTGCTGTCGTCAGGCTCATCGACGAAGATGACCTTAATGTCGTGGACGTCCGCGTTCACTGGCACATGATATTCGGCGATGTTGGCATTCATGATGCGGCCGAACTTGTGATCGATTTGCGTCTCCTCGTGCAACGCCATGCCGATGCCCCACACCACGCCGCCCAAGACCTGGCTGTGCGCGGTCTTGGTGTTCAGGATACGCCCTGCCGCGACGGCCGAGACGACGCGGGTGACGCGGATCACGCCAAGCTGCTCGTCGACCTTGACCTCGGCAAAGATGGCCGCGTGAGTGTTGTGCGCTCGAGATACGTCTTCCGTGGGGTTTGTGGTGTTTTCCCGCTCGATGCGATCTACAGAATCGTGCCGCATGGCATCCGCGATCGAGATTGACCGAGCGGAGTCGTGCTTGTGGGCCAGCTTGCCATCCGTGAGCACGACATCGCCTGAGGCCACGTTGCCGAGTGGGGAATTCGGCATCAGCTTGGCCAAGCGCAACAACTCGTTGCGGATCGCCTCGGCGGTCGTCGCGATCCCGTTCGACACTGACGCTGCGATCCACGACCCGCCTTCGACCGGCGATTGCGGCAGGCTCGAATCGCCAAGCTTGATGCTGATATTGTCGAGCGGCAGACCAAGCATGTCCGCGGTGACCTGAGCCATGATCGTGTATGTGCCGGTACCGATGTCCGATGTTGCGCATGCGACCTCGGCATGACCGTTGGCGCCAAGCACGATCCGCACGGTGATGGGCACCTGCAGCGCTTCCCAGACGCCAGTCGCCGTGCCCCAGCCGACCAAGTCGCCGCTCTCCCGCATCGAACGTGGCTCGGAATTGCGCTTGTTCCATCCGAACGCCTCCGCGCCCTGGCGGTAGCATTCGCGCAGCGCCTTGCTGCTGAAGGGCCGATTTTCGTTTTGATCCCGGTCGGAGTAGCAGCGCAGGCGAAGTTCGAGCGGGTCGAGCTTGAGCGCCGCCGCAAGTTCGTCCATTGCGGATTCAAGCGCGAACATCGCGGTGGCGGCGCTGGGCGCGCGCATATCGCATGAAGTGGCGAGGTCGAGCCGAGCCAGCCTGTGCGCGTATTTTGCGTTGGCGCATTTGTAAAGGAGTCCCGACCAGCCAGTCTCCTGCCGATGATAATCTTCGTATTGTGAAGTCACGGTGACTGCGTCGTGCGCGATGGCGTCGAGCGTTCCGCCGGCATTGGCGCCGAGCGCGATGCGCTGGATCATCGCGGGCCGATAGCCAACCTCGTACATCTGCGGCCGTGTCAGCACGACGCGCACCGAGCGCCGGAGCTTTCGCGCCGCGAGCACTGCCAGCACCGCCTGGTATTGCGGACGCAAGCCCGAGCCGAACCCCCCGCCCATGAACGGGCCCAGGACGCGCAGCTCGTTGGGTTTCATTTTGAAGATGTTGCACAGATACTGCTGTACGTTCTGTACACCTTGCGTCTTATCGTAGACGGTGAGTTTACCGTCGTCCTCGAAGATAACCGTCGATGCATAGAGCTCCATTGGATTATGGTGCTCGATCGGGACATAATACTCGGCCTCGCGTCGCACCGCGGCCGCGGCGAGCGCCTGCTCGGCATTGCCGCGCGGTTTCGGCGGCGCGAATATCGCCTCCATGGGGTTTGTCGGAGTCGCTACGGGAACAGCGGCATCCCGCTGGCGGTACAGGTCCGTGACGTGCGGCTCCTGCTGATATTCCACATGGACCAACGAGGCCACAAAACGCGCGACTTCCGACGTTTCGGCGACGACCAGCGCAATAGGCTGGCCGTTGAACAGGATCCTGCCGTCGTAGAGCGGCCGGAACGGCGACCCATCGGGAGCCACATCGTCCTTGTAGGCCTGGTCGGTGTCAGCCATGGGCAGGCGGTTCTCGTGCGTGAGCACGTCGATCACGCCTTGGACGCGCATAGCGGCGCTGAGATCGATGCGCGCGATGCGGCCCTTTGCGATCGTTGAGGTGACGATGCTGCCGTAGGCCAAGCTCGGGACGTTGAACTCAGCGGCATATTTTGCGGCGCCCGTGACTTTCGCGACGCCATCAATGCGGGAGGTGGGAGTGCCGATGTAGGAGGCCATGGCTTTGCTCACGCGATCTTCTTGTCGGACTGCACCTGCGGCGTGCCGCGCGCGGCCTGTGACAGTGCGCGGACGATAGCGCGGTGCGCGAGACCGATCTTGAATGTGTTGTGCCCGAAGCCTTTGGCGTCACGCAGGACGATGTCGGCGGCTTCGGCAAACGCTGCTGCGTCAGCGGGCCGGCCGCTCAACGCGGCTTCGGCTTGCGTATTGCGCCACGGCTTGTGAGCGACGCCGCCGACCGCGAAACGCGCCTCTTTAATAGTACCGCCTTGAAGCTCGAGGCCGACCGCGACCGAAACCAGCGCGAAGGCATAGGACAGCCGGTCGCGAATTTTGAGGTAAGTGTAATTGGTCGCAAACCCACGCGACGGCAGCTCGACTGCGGTCACAAGCTCATCGGCGCCGAGATTCGTGTCGCGCTGCGGCGTATCGCCGGGAAGCCGGTGAAAGTCGGGAAAAGCGATAGCACGCTCACCGCCAGGACCGGCGACGTGGATCTTCGCCTCCAGCACAGCCAGCGCCACGCACATATCGGAAGGGTGTACCGCGATGCAGGCGTCGCTGGTGCCGAGGATCGCGTTCATGCGGTTCAGGCCGTTGATCGCGGAGCAGCCGCTGCCTGGATCGCGTTTGTTGCATGGCGTCGCGATGTCGTAGAAGTAAGCGCAGCGCGTGCGTTGCAGGAGATTGACGCCGACCGTGGCCATGTTGCGCAATTGCTGTGAGGCGCCGGCAAGCAACGCGCTCGACAGCACCGGATAGCGCTGCTCGATCAACGGGTGATATGCGAGATTGGAATTGGGCACGAGCGCGCCGATGCGGAGCCCGCCGGATGCAGTTGGCTCGACCTTGTCCAGGGGAAGCTTCGAGACATCGATCAGCTTAGATGGCCGCTCGACATCCATCTTCATCAGGTCCACCAGATTGGTTCCGCCGGCGATGAATTTCGCGCCGGGGCTTGCGCTCATCTGGCGCACAGCGTCCGTCACATCGCCGGCGCGGGCATAATGAAAGCTGATCATGACTGCCCCATCGCCTGTTGGATCGCCGCGACGATATTCGAATAGGCTCCACAGCGGCAGATATTGCCGCTCATTAGCTCGCGGATTTCGTCCGCGCTCTTGGCCTTGCCCTCAGCGATCAAGCCGGCGGCGGAGCAGATCTGCCCCGGCGTGCAGTAACCGCACTGAAAGGCATCATGGTCAATGAAGGCCTGCTGCAGCGGGTGGAGTTTTCCGTCCTTGGCCAGGCCTTCGACGGTTATGATGCCCGCGCCCTCTTTCATCACCGCCAATGTCAGGCATGACAGGACACGCCGGCCATCGATCAGCACGGTACAGGCGCCACATTGACCTTGATCGCAGCCCTTCTTGCTTCCGGTCAGATCGAGATGTTCGCGCAGTACATCGAGGAGAGTTGAGCGTGGATCGAGCGTCAGTGCGTGACGCGTCCCGTTGATCGAAAGATTCACCGAAATGGACGGTGCGCTGCCGTTTACTTGTGACTGTGCCATGGTGCCTCCGTCACAATTGCGAATGATGGATTCGGCCCATTGGCCACATCCATCGCACTCGGTTGCCCCCCTGATTGATGCCCGTGTTTGTAGCCGGCCAGAAGCAGCGAGCGCCAACCTGCCTGCCAGCTGCATGCTGTCATCGTCGCTATGAGTTGCTGGGCTCAGGGCTTGGCGTCAAGATCGGCACGACCGCATCTCCTCTAATAGTTTAGCTAAATTGGGCAATAGGGCGTGTTCCTTTGGCGACGCCAAGAGTCTTTTCACAGCGAATTGATCCACTCGATGCGTTGCCTATCGGCATTCCCTGCCGGTCATTGTCACAAACAAGGATATGAGCTGATTATACCTGGCACGGACTTGCAATGGATGGGAGGCAAGAAGCCATGAGAGGTGATTTTCCGTGGAGACGACAATGACCGGGCATCCAAGTGTCACTTCATCTCGACGCACCAAGGTCACATCTTACCGGCTTAAAGCAAAGCTGCGAAAGGGTCGTTTGAATGGTTCGAATGACGTAATCGAACTGAGCCACGAATGTAGAGGTCACTGATAGTCGCCTTTTTATGGGTATTCAGTTCGAACAGTGTAGCCGCACGGTCATTGGTCGGACCAAAATCCCGCAGTGCGGCGAGGTCGCCAATCCGCTATGCTGCCTGTCGACGGCGCCGCGGTATTCAGATGACGGAACTTGAGCACTGGATACAGCAGATCAAGAAGGGACGCATATCCCGGCGCGAGTTCATGGGCCGCGCCGCCGCGCTCGGCGTCGGCACGGCGTTGGCGACGTCGCTG
>JBKPIZ010000428.1:0-1351 GCA_046730495.1 Pseudomonadota bacterium | reverse complement strand
GTTCCCCACGGGCTGCCGATCAGGGCCTTAACGACAACGAGAGCCAGCACCGCAAGCACGATGACGCAGATCATGAGAATGCCGATGCCGGCGATCGTACCCGCAATTGGTCCCATCTCGGCGCGCACGATATCGCCAAGCGAGCGGCCATCGCGCCGCGTCGACAGAAATAAGACCGTCATGTCCTGGACCGCGCCAGCGAACACTGCGCCGGCGAGGATCCACAGCGTGCCCGGCAGATAGCCCATTTGCGCCGCAAGCACCGGACCGACCAGTGGGCCCGCGCCTGCGATTGCCGCGAAGTGATGGCCGAAAAGCACGTATCGATTGGTCGGAACGTAATCGAGGCCGTCGTTATGCCGATAGGCAGGCGTTGGCCGCGCACCATCGACACCGAGCACCCGGTTGGCGACGAATAGCCCATAGAACCGAAAGGCTATGAAATAAATACAAACCGCGGCCGTGACCAGCCAGGCGGCATTGACCACTTCGCCCCGGTTCAGTGCAACGATCGCAAAGGCAACCGCGCCCAACAGAGCGATCGCTATCCACAAGAGTTTCGTCTGCCACACAGTGGAATTGTCCAAGGTGGTGCTCATCGACTTCCTCCCGCGCGCAGCAAGCGCTTAACTGCATAGTTTCTCAGGCCAGTGATTACCGCTGATTATCGATCGGCGCGCGCCGGTGATCAATATCTTGCTCATCGCCCCCAATCCAACTGTAAGTAGTGGCACCATTGAGAGCGCGCATCATCGGCCGATGTCTGATTTCGAGGAAACGGACCAAGTGCCGGGGCGACGCTAAGGAAGATGATGATCGCCGGCACGGCATAGCCAAGGCGCTCGGCCTAGAAGTGCCTGGGCAGGTCCAGCAGCTCGCGGACGAGCTTATTGAATAGACGCTTTTTGCTGCAGCGCATGAATCTCAAATTGGCCCGAATGGGAAGTGTGGCCATGTCCGCTGTTGCGCCGCTCTTAGGGTGTAAGCGGAAGTGTGCCCGGTTACGCGGCGCTCTACGCGCTCGGGATCAATTTTGCGGTGAGCATAGTGCTCTCGTTACTGCTCAACCCGGTCCGAGTAACTCGCGGTACGGATCAGACATTGGCGGCGGATTATCGTTTTTGAGCTGAATTTCGGAACCGAAGGACAGGATGATCGCAGCCGGATTGCGCGCTGAACCCTGATGAAGAAGTTGTGTGTCGCTGGGAAAGTCCAGCGCGGGTGCGGCGGTGCCGCGCGAAGGGATAAAGAAATTCCGAAATTTGAGAGCGAGAGTCGGCGATGTCCATGCGCTCGTTCAAGCCGGGTGCTGTCAGCATCGACCCCATAGCTCCTGTCTCTTATACACATC
>JBKPIZ010000427.1:0-16299 GCA_046730495.1 Pseudomonadota bacterium | reverse complement strand
ATTTCCGCATCTCCACGCCGCGCTGCCGCTCGCCGCGGTACGCTGGACAAAACCCGTGCCGGACGAAGTCGGCGGTCGGCGCCTATTACCGGAGCTCGCGCCGTGATCGGATTATTCGACCGGTTGGCACGGCCGCTCCTTCATGCGCTCGATCCCGAAGACGCCCATCGGCTCGCGATCAGGCTCCTGCAAATCGCGCCGCTGCCGCCCGCGCCGCCCGATGACAGGCGACTGGCGACCCGCGTGTTCGGGCTGAATTTCTTAAACCCGATCGGCATCGCCGCTGGTTTCGACAAACACGCCGAGATTCCCGATGCGCTCATGCGCGCCGGCGTCGGCTTTGTCGAGGTCGGCACCGTGACGCCGCTGCCGCAATCGGGCAATCCGCGCCCGCGCCTGTTTCGCCTCGACGCCGATCAAGCCGTGATCAATCGGCTCGGGTTTAATTCCGAAGGCGCCGATGCCGTGCTGCGCCGGCTCGCGGAGCGTGCCAGAGCGCGAACTTTGGCGGGCGGCATCGTCGGCATCAATGTCGGCGCCAACAAAGATGCGACGGATCGCGTCGCCGATTACGTGCGCCTGATCGAAAAGTTCGCCACTGTGGCGAGCTATGTCACGGTCAATATTTCCTCGCCCAACACGCCCGGTCTGCGCGACATGCAGCAAGCAGGCGTATTGGACGATCTGTTGGCGCGGGTCATCGATGCGCGCGAGCGCGTGACCAAAAACGCCGGACCCACGCCCGTTTTGCTCAAGATTGCTCCTGATTTATCGCTTGCCGATCTCGATGACGTGGTGGGCATCGCGCGTGCGCGCCGGGTCGACGGCATGATCGTCGGCAATACCACCGTGAGCCGGCCCGCCAGTCTGCGCGACGCCCAATCAAGCGAAGCAGGCGGCCTTTCCGGGCGGCCGCTGTTGCCGCTCGCCGACCGCATGCTGGCCGAAACTTATGTACGGGTGGAGGGCGTGTTCCCGCTGGTCGGGGCTGGCGGCATCGATTCTGGAGCGAGCGCGCTCGGCAAGATCCGCGCCGGCGCTAGTCTCATTCAAGTTTATTCGGGACTGGTGTTTCGCGGCCTAGACCTTATTGGCGAGATCAAGCGCACCATTGTTGCCGCGCTCAACCGCGATGGCGCGCAAAAGCTGGCCGACTATGTCGGCGCCGATGCGGCTTCGGCTACCGCCGAACCCTGGCCGGACGAATTCGCTCGCGCCTGATCATAAAGCGTGTTGTCGCAGCGTTTTCGCCAGTTCTGCGGCGATAACGACTGCCGCTGGCGTGTCGGAATGCACGCAGATCGTCTCGGCCCGCACCGGAATATCACGACCGCTCGTGGTGGCGACGACATGCTCGCGCATCACGCGCAGAACACGCGCGGCGGCTTGCGCCGGGTCAACCGCGTCATGCACGCGGCTGAGAATGAGGTTACCGTCGCCGTCATAAGCAAGGTCGGCGTAAAATTCGCCAATCATCATGACGCCCTTTTTTCGATAAGCCGCTTCGTGCGCGGTGAACGCCATGCCCAGCACCGGAACGCCGAATATGCGCGCAGCATTGGCGATCGCGCCGGCGATGGCCTCGTCGCGGGCCGCCATGCCGTAAAGCGCGCCGTGCGGTTTGATATGGTTGAGCGGCATGCCTTCGCTGTCGAGAAAGGCCTTCAGCGCACCGGTTTGATAGATCACCAGGTCTTCCACCTCGTGGGGCGCGATGACCATCGCGCGCCGGCCGAAGCCCTGCATATCGGGAAGCGAAGGATGCGCCCCGACTTTGACGCCGTGCGCTTTCGCGAGCCGCACCGTCTCATGCATGATCGAAGGATCGGAGGCATGGAAGCCGCAGGCAACATTGGCAAGGTCGATATGCGGCATCAGCGCCGCATCATTGCCGAGTCGATAAAGGCCAAAACCTTCGCCCATGTCGCAGTTGATCGTCATGCCCATAGTCGTGATCCGTCATCGTGGTGATCGGTTTGAGCGGCGTGATCGGTTCAGCGTACGGCGCTCGCGCCGGGCGAGGGTATGAGCACCGGTTTGAGCGCCGGCACGAGCCGCCGTCGTTCGCGCCGCGCCGGTACGGTGCGATAAACCTGCTTGGTCGCTTCGACAATGTGGACCCCCGCAAACGGTGCGGACAAGGTCGCGCCGGTGCGCTCCCAGGCGCCGGCCGAGCGCAGAAACCAGCGCCGCGGGATCGGCGGCACGTAGAGCGCCTCGCCCCACGCCGTCGGCGTGAACCAGGTATCGCGCAGCAGATGCATGATCTGCGTGCGCGAATACGGCCGCCCGTGACCGAACGGCGTCGTGTCCAAGCGGGCCCATACGCCGCGGCGGTTCGGCACTACGGCCAACAGCCGTCCGCCGGCGGCGAGCACCCGCCAGGTTTCGCGCAACAGCTCGACCGGATCGGGGGACATTTCCAGCGCATGCACCAACAGCACGCGGTCGACCGCGGAATCGGTGAGCGGTAATTCGTCTTCCTCGACCAGCGCCGCCAGCGCCGGACGCGTCGAGGGCCAGCGCACCACGCCTTGCGGCGCCGGCATCAAAGCGAGGCAGCGTTCGGCTTCGCCGCGGAACAGCCCGAGATAGGGCGTGGCATAGCCGACGCCCAGAACGCGCAGCGCGCGCGCATCGTTCCAGCGCGCGCGGATACCGCGGCCGATGAAGCGGCGCGCCACCACGCCCAAGTGCTGGGCATAGAAATTGCGCAGGTCGACGACGTCCATGCCGGCAAAATAGCATGTTGCCGCCCCCCGTGCCCTTGCAGTTGGCGGCACCGCATACTTAACTTTATTGCATCATGATCTATCGTTACCGCTCGCTTTCCCGTCAGCCAATACGAGACAGCCATGCCGGCACAAACCTATTTGTTCGGTTGTTTGCAGGATAATTTCGGCGTTCTGCTTCACGATCCGCAAAGCGGCGCCACCGCTGCAATTGACGCCCCGGAGGCCGCGCCGATCGAGGCGGCACTGAAAAAAACCGGGTGGCGGCTCACCGATATTCTGGTGACGCACCATCACGCCGATCACACCGCCGGCATCGGCGAATTGAAAGCGCGTCACCACTGCCGCGTTGTTGCACCTCGCCGCGAGGCGCAACGCATCGCCGACGTCGATGCGACCGTGGCGGAAAACGATACTGTGAAAGTGGGCGCGATCGAGGGCCGCGTGTTCGATACGCCAGGCCATACGGCGGGTCACATTTCGTATTTTTTCCCGGCTGACAAGTTGGCCTTTGTCGGCGACACGCTGTTTTCGATCGGTTGCGGCCGCGTCGTCGAGGGCAACGCGGAAATGATGTGGAACTCGCTCCTCAAGCTTCGCGCGCTGCCCGACGACACGCGCTTTTATTGCGGCCACGAATATACCGCCGCGAATATTCGCTTCGCCCAAACCGTCGAGCCAAACAACAAGGCGCTCGCCGCGCGCGCGCAAGAGGTGGCAAAGCTCCTCGCCGCCGGCAAGCCCACGATCCCGGCGACCATCGGCGAGGAAAAGGCGGCCAATCCTTTTCTGCGCGCCGATAGTGCGGAGCTCGCGAAATCGCTCGGTCTTGGCGGCGCGTCGGCGTGGAAAGTCTTTGCCGAAATTCGTGAGCGGAAGAATCGATTTTAGGGACGATCGGGGAAAGCGGAGTTGAGCTTTTCCCGGCTCGACGATCGATTGGCTTTGAAAAGGTTGCGCTCGAATGCCCGCGCTGACCGCACAGGACATCGTCAGAATGCTGGGATTAAAGCCGCATCCGGAGGGTGGTCATTTCCGCGAGACCTTCCGCGATGCAAGGCCGGCCGCGGATGGACGCGCGGCCTCAACAGCGGCTTACTATCTGCTCGCGCGCGGCGAGCGCTCGCATTGGCATCGGCTCGACGCAGCGGAAATCTGGCACTGGTATGCCGGCGCGCCGCTGCAACTTGAAATCGCCGCCGCGCCCGGGCGCATCGAGCGCATCACGCTCGGCGGCGATATCCCCGCGGGTTTGCGTCCTCAGGCCGTGGTTCCGGCCAACGTCTGGCAGGCGGCGCAGACCACCGGCGACTGGACGCTGGTCGGCTGCACGGTGGCGCCCGGGTTCGATTTTGCCAAGCACGAATTGGCGCCGCAGGGATGGGCGCCGAATGAAAGTACGGCGTAGGCTGCGGCGCGGTGCAAAAACGATCAGGCGTAATATTGCCCGCCATTCGCCGACAGCGTCGAGCCGGTAAATAATCCGGCCTCGTCTGACGCCAGAAACACCACGCAGCGCGCGATCTCTTCCGGCTCGCCCAGCCGCCCGATCGGGATCTGCGGCAGGATGTTCTTCTGCAACACCTCCTGCGGCATCGACTTGACCATGTCGGTCGCGATGTAGCCGGGACAGATTGCGTTGACGGTGATGCCGGCGCGCGCGCCCTCCTGGGCCAAGGCTTTGGTGAAGCCGATCTCACCCGCTTTGGCGGCGGAATAATTGGTCTGGCCGAATTGCCCCTTTTGCCCATTGATCGAGGAAATGTTGACGATGCGACCGAATTTGCGTTCGCGCATGCCCTCGATCACGTTGCGGCACATGTTGAACAGCGATCCGAGGTTGGTGTTGATCACCTCGGTCCAATGCTCCGGCTTCATCCGATGCAACTGCGCATCGCGTGTGATGCCGGCATTGTTGACCAGGATATCGATCGGTCCGAGCTCGGCCTCGACCTTCTTGACGCCGGCGGCGCAGGCTTCGAATGACGATACGTCCCATTTGTAGACGTTGATGCCGGTCTCGGCTTTGAACTTCTGCGCCGCTTCGTCGCTGGAGCCGTAATTGGCGGCGACGTTATAACCGGCGGCCTTCAGGGCTTTACTGATCGCCGCGCCAATGCCGCGCGTACCGCCAGTGACCAGTGCAACGCGGGCCATGGCGACCCTCCCTATGTTTTATTGGTCTGCGCTTGAGAACGGATGACAGATGTCAGATATCGGCGGTCAGAGGAAGTATCGACCTCCGATCTTCGTCATCCGACCCCTGTCATCCGATCTCTGATCTCCGACGTCTATCTTTCCACACACATTGCGATGCCCATGCCGCCGCCGATGCACAGCGTAGCGAGCCCTTTTTTCGCGTTCCGCTTCTGCATTTCGTAGAGCAGCGTCACCAACACGCGCGTGCCCGACGCGCCGATCGGATGTCCGATCGCAATGGCGCCGCCGTTGACATTGACCTTGTTGGTGTCCCAGCCGAGATCCTTGTTCACGGCGCAGGCTTGCGCGGCAAACGCTTCGTTGGCCTCCACCAGATCGAGGTCGCCGACACTCCAGCCGGCTTTCTTGAGCGCCGCGCGCGAAGCCGGAATTGGCCCGGTGCCCATGATCTTCGGATCGACGCCCGCCTGCGCCCACGACACGATGCGGGCCAGCGGCGTCTTGCCGAGCTTGGCGGCTTCGCTCGCTTTCATCAGCACCACCGCGGCGGCGCCGTCGTTGATGCCCGACGCATTGCCGGCGGTGACGGTGCCCTCCTTGTCGAAGGCGGGACGCAACTTGCTGATCGCATCGAGCGTGGTGCCGTGCTTGGGATATTCGTCGGCGTCGACGACGACGTCGCCTTTGCGCGTCTTGACCGTCACCGGCGTGATCTCGTCCTTGAACCTGCCGGACTTCTGCGCCGCTTCGGCCTTGTTCTGTGAGGTGACGGCGAAAGCATCCTGCTGCTGGCGCGTGATCTGCCACTGCCGCGCGACGTTCTCAGCGGTGTTGCCCATGTGATAGCCGTTAAAGGCGTCCCACAGGCCGTCCTTGATCATGGTATCGATCATTTCAAAATTACCCATCTTCACGCCCGAGCGCAGATGGGCGCAATGCGGCGCCACGCTCATCGATTCCTGGCCGCCGGCGACGACGATCTCAGAATCGCCGTTAACGATCGCCGCATAGCCGAGCGCGACCGAGCGCAACCCCGAACCGCAAAGTTGATTGACGCCCCAAGCCGGGGTCTCGACCGGCACGCCGGCGGCAATCGAGGCTTGCCGCGCCGGGTTTTGCCCTTGGCCGGCGGTCAGTATCTGACCCAGGATCACTTCCGAGACCCGCGGCGCCTCGACGCCGGCGCGGTCCAGCGCCGCCTTGATCGCGGTTTTGCCAAGCTCATGGGCGGGCAATGATGCGAAAGCGCCGTTGAACGCACCGACCGGCGTTCGCGTCGCGCTGACAATAACGACGTCGTCTTTCATGATAGAGGTTCCTTCCGAGCTGTTCGGGGCTATTACGACGCGGGCTGGCCGCAGGTCTTTGATATATGTCATAGGGAGGTCGCTGGGCCTCGACAAGGCGCAAAGGCGCGCAAAGCCGCCGCATGGCCTGCATGCCTCGCTCCTCGCAGGGCGCGGGACCCGCAGTCACAAAAGGGTAGCCGCAAGCGGTGAAACAGCCTATTTTGGCGGCAAAGTCACGCCTTCGCCGCCGATAATGGTTCTTCGCAAAGCCGCAAAGTTCATGTCAGAGACAGCGACCAAGACTGCCGAGCCGGTTACGATCAAGAAATACGCCAACCGGCGGCTCTACAACACCGGCACAAGCACCTATGTCACGCTGGAAGACCTCGCCGCGATGGTCAAGAACGGCGAGGACTTCGTGGTCTATGACGCCAAGACCAGCGAGGACATCACCCGGTCGGTTCTGACCCAGATTATCTTCGAGCAGGAAAACAAAGAGGGACAGAACCTCCTGCCGATCACGTTTCTGCGCCAGCTGATCCGATTTTACGGCGACAGCATGCAGATGCTGGTGCCGCGCTATCTCGAAGTCTCCATCGAATCCTTGACCCGCGAGCAAGAAAAGTTCCGCCAGCAAATGGCCCAAGCCTTCGGCGTCGGCGCGTTCACGTCGCTGGAAGAGCAGGTCCGGCGCAACATGGACATGTTCGAGCGCGCTTTTGCGATGTTTGCGCCGTTTGCGCGGCGGGAAAGCAGCGGTGGCGAAGCCGGCGAGGCCGAAAAAATCCCGGGTAAATCCGGCGATATCGACGATCTCAAACGTCAGCTTGACGAGATGAAGCGAAAGGTCGATCGCCTCACCGGTGGCGGCGAATAGGCTTTACGCCGGGTCGGAGCGTTCGATCTCAATCTGCCGCGTCGCGCTGCGCATGCCGACGATAAAGCCGGCCAGCACGTCCACCAGCACGATTGCCATCAACAGGAAGAAGGTCGAGGTCGCGGCCCGCTGCACCAGCAGAAACTCGACCAGCATGCCAATGAACAGCGCCATCGCTAGCACGTGATCCATGATGCTGCGGCTGCCGGCCCGGGTCGATTTGATCAGCTCGATCCACAGCAGGAAAATGGCGAAGGCGAGGAGAATATCCTCCCAGGTCAGCACCCAGTCCTGCCCCGACATCATCTGCACGGTGGTGACCGGCGAGGTCCAGCTCACGCCAGGGGTAAGAAACGCGATCATGTTGTAGATCGCGAATGGAATTAAAAGCAGCGGAAAGCCGAGCGCAAACATGATCCATCTCGCTCAACCCGCCCTCAGGCGGCGTGCGGCGGGCGGTGGTGTCGCCGCGATGAGGAAGCCTGGATCGTATAGGGGCGAAGCCGGCGCAGACAATACTGCGCCAAGCAGAAGTCTGTGACGGAAGTCTAGGTTTCGGACTTCTTGCTGAGCACTTGCCGGCCGCGATACATGCCGGTTTTCAGATCGATATGGTGCGGCCGGCGCAGCTCCCCCGAATCCTTGTCTTCGACATAGGTCGGCGCTTTCAGCGCATCGGCAGACCGGCGCATGCCGCGCTTTGACGGCGACGTTTTTCGCTTTGGCACGGCCATAGCCGCTCTCCTCTGTGCAGTTTGCTGCTCGGAACGCGGCTTATAGAAGAATGATTGCGGGGAGGCTAGGGCATGACCCCGAAAAGTGGATAGCGGTTTTCGGAAAAGGTCATGCCAAAAAATCAGATTTGAAGCGAATAGGGCAATTGTGGGCTTTACGGCCCCCGCACGCAGGCGTCCAGGCCGCTGAATTGGAGTGATCGCTGCTCATAGAGGGCGGCGAGACGGCGCACCAGCACGCTCGGAATGCGGGCGCTGCGGCGCACCGGGTTGGGCAGAATCGCTGCGAGTTCCGCCGCCTCGGGCGGGGTGAGATCGCGCGCCGATTTGCCGAAGGCCCAACGGGCTCCGGCCTCCGCCCCGAATTCGCCGTTCGGCCCCCATTCCGCGATATTGAGATAGATTTCGAGAACCCGCCGCTTCGGCAGCACCAGATTGAGCCACAGCGCCAGCGGGAACTCGAGCGCCTTGCGGATCAAGCTGCGGCCCTCCCACAGAAACAGATTTTTGGCGGTCTGCTGCGTGATCGTCGACGCCCCGCGCGCTTCACCGAGTTCGTCCGACTGCTGCATCGCCTCGCGGATGGCGCCGAGGTCGATGCCGCGATTGCGGCAAAAACTGCCGTCCTCGGCGACAATCACGGCAAGCCGCAGCGCCGGCGCGATGCGGTTTAGCGGCACGACGATGCGCACGACGCGCTTGCCGGTGACCCAGCGCCACAGCATCGGCGTCGAGATCGGATCAACGAAGCGATAAAACGGCGCGATCACATAGGGGACGAGCAGGACGGCGAGCGCGAGGATTATCAAGTTCCTGACGAGCCGTCGCACGAAATGCCCTCCGCGCGCGATGCCGACATGCGTGCGAGTGCTAGTCGCGCGCGTAGCCGATCAGCGGTTTGCGCTTGCGCCCAAGCAGGATCAGAACCGTCGCCATGACACCGACGACGATCCATGCCGGCAGGTCGAAGCCGCGCTGCAGGTACGGCTCCCAGGCCCAGGAAAGCTTAAGCTTGAGCCAGTCTTGCACGGCATTGAGGCTGTTCTGATCGACAATCGCCCAGCAATCGCCGAGCCTGGTGTAGAGGAGATCATGATTGGCGATGGATTTCGTCCCGTCATAGACGAAAAGCACAAAGGCGGTGGCCAGAAGGCACAGCCCGACGAAACGAAACAGGAATCTGATCATGGCGATCTTGGCGGAGAACGATCGGTCTTGAGCGCCAGCCATTACCCTTCCACGCCGGCGAGTTCAATGCGCTGCAACAAAAAGATCGCGCCATGCGGCTTTCGCTGCGGTCAATGGACGGGTTGACTTGGCAAGTGCCGTAACCTTAGGCGGGGGTCCTTGAGTACCGACCGGGGCTTTCGCTAAAGTCCCACGGGGCTTTGCTTTAACCCGTTCATTAAAGCGCTCATTCACCGGCAGGCGATCGAAAATGGCGGCCAAAAACGGCGGCAGAAACGGCGGCATTGCGCAGCGTCCGACCTTCACCGACCAGGAAGCCCTGCTGTTTCACAGCCAAGGCCGCCCCGGTAAGCTCGAAATCGTCGCCACCAAGCCGATGGCGACCCAGCGCGATCTTTCGTTGGCCTATTCGCCGGGCGTTGCCGTTCCGGTGCTGGCGATCGCCGACGACGAGAGCAAGGCCTTCGATTACACGACCAAGGGCAATTTTGTCGCGGTGATCACCAACGGCACCGCCATTCTCGGGCTCGGCAATCGCGGTGCCTTGGCCGCCAAGCCCGTGATGGAAGGCAAATCGGTCCTGTTCAAGCGTTTCGCCGATATTGATTCCATCGATCTGGAAGTGTCGACCGAGGATCCGGACGAGTTCATCAATTGCGTCAAACTGCTCGGCAAGGGCTGGGGCGGGATCAATCTCGAAGACATCAAGGCGCCGGAATGCTTCATCATCGAGCAGAAACTTCGCGAACTGCTCGATGTGCCGGTCTTCCATGACGATCAGCACGGCACCGCGATCATCGCCGCCGCCGGCCTGATCAACGCGCTGGAACTGACCGGCCGCAAAATCCCGACCACCAAACTCGTTTGCAACGGCGCCGGTGCGGCCGGGATTGCCTGTCTTGAGCTTCTTCGCGCCATCGGCTTTCGCCCGGAAAATCTCATTCTCTGCGATACCAAAGGGGTCATCCACGAAGGCCGCACCGATGGCATGAACCAATGGAAATCGGGTTTTGCCGTTAAAACCAAAGCGCGCACGTTGGCCGAGGCGTTGGCTGGGGCCGACGTGTTTTTCGGACTTTCGGTGAAAGGCGCGGTCACGCAGGCCATGGTGAAGTCGATGGCGGACAAGCCGATCATCTTCGCCATGGCCAATCCCGATCCGGAAATCACCGTCGAGGAGGTCGCGGCGGTCCGTTCCGATGCGATCATGGCGACCGGTCGCTCCGACTATCCGAACCAGATCAACAATGTGCTCGGCTTTCCCTATATCTTTCGCGGCGCGCTCGACGTGCGGGCGCGGGCCATCAATATGGAAATGAAGATTGCCGCCGCGCAGGCCTTGGCCGCGCTGGCGCGCGAAGACGTGCCCGATGAAGTTGCCGTGGCCTATGGCGCGCGGCCGAAATACGGACCCGACTACATCATTCCGGTGCCGTTCGACCCGCGGCTGATTTCCGATATTCCGCCGGCGGTGGCGAAGGCGGCGATGGAATCCAAGGTGGCCCGGCGGCCGATTCCGGACATGGAGGCCTATCGCCACCAATTGCGCAGCCGCCGCGATCCGATCGCCGGCGTGTTGCAAGGAGTTTACGAAAGGCTGCGCAGGCGGCCGCGCCGCGTCGTCTTTGCCGAGGGCGAAGAGGAACAGGTGATCCGCGCTGCGGCGAGCTTTGTTCACGAACGGCTCGGCACCGTGCTCTTGGTCGGCCGCGAACCGCGCGTGCGTGCCACCGCACAAGCGCTTGGCATCGAGCTCGGCGGCGACATCGAAATCACCAATGCCGCCATCTCCAAGCGTAATTCGTCCTACGTGGCCTACCTTTATGAGCGGCTGCAGCGCCGCGGTTTTCTGCAGCGCGATTGCCAGCGGCTTATCAATCAGGACCGCAATCACTTTGCCGCTTGCATGGTGGCGCTCGGCGATGCCGATGCCATGGTCACCGGTGTGACCCGCAATTTCTCGGGGGCGCTGGGAGATGTCCGGCGTTGCATCGACACCAAGCCCGGTCACCGCGTGATGGGGATTTCGCTTGTCTTGGCGCGCGGCCGGACCGTCCTGGTCGCCGACACCGCCGTGACCGAGATGCCGACGTCGGGCGAACTTGCGGAAATCACGATCGAGGCGGCGCGTGTCGCGCGCAATCTCGGTTACGATCCACGCGTCGCCTTGCTGGCGTTCTCGACTTTCGGCCATCCGCCGGGCGAACGATCGCAGCGCGTACAAGAGGCGGTCCGGCTTTTGGACGAACAACGCGTCGACTTTGAGTACGACGGCGAAATGGCCGCCGACATCGCGCTGAACATGGAATTGCGCGAGGCCTATCCGTTCTGCCGCCTGTCCGGGCCGGCCAACGTTCTGATCATGCCGGCGTTCCACTCCGCCTCGATCGCAACCAAGATGCTGATGGAGCTTGGTGGCGCCACCGTGATCGGTCCAATGCTGGTCGGGCTCGATCGCTCGGTGCAGATCGTGCCGCTTGCGACCAATGACGCACAGCTCGTCAATATGGCCGCCATCGCGGCCTTCAATGTCAGCGCCTAGTGCCGCGAACCCCAAGTTCGCACAACTTTTCGGAGGGCTCGGATGCAAACTTCGGGTTCAAAAGCGGCCCTACAGGATGGAGTTGCTAGTGTCCTTATCGATTCCGAAGTTCGTACGAACGAGCCGCAAATTCTTACGAACTTCGGAAATCGGGACACTAGCGCATGATCCCGAAAAGTGGGCACCGGTTTTCGGAAAAGATCATGCGTAAGCGAAAAAGCTAAAGCCGGAACGGTCTGCCGAGGCGCGAATGACACAACCCGACTGGAGATGGCCACATTGGACTTGGCCGGCAGGTAAGCGCATCGCCGTCGTCTTCAATGTCTGCCTCGAAGCCGGTTCGGACGGCAAGGCGCCCGGCATCAGCCCAATGGGCAATCCGCTTCCGGCCGGCGCGCTCGACACGATGGCGATTTCCTGGGCGGCGTATGGCGTCGAGGTCGGCATCCACCGCTTGATGGATGGTTTGGCCAACCATGGCGCCAAGGCGAGCGTCATGGTCAATGCGATCATCGCGGAACGTTCGCCGCAGACCGTGCGCGCCGTGGCTGATCGCGGCCACGAGGTGCTCTCGCATTCCTACGCAATGGACGTGATTCCGGGTCTTCTCTCGGACGACGAGGAACGGCGAAACATTGCACGCTGCACTAAGCTTCTCGCCGAAGCGGCCGGAAAACCGGTAGTCGGTTGGCTCTCTCCGCGCGGCACCTCGAAGCCGTCGACGCCAAAACTCCTCGCCGAAGGCGGCTATCGCTGGTATGGCGACGTGTTCGATTTCGATCTTCCGCGCCTCAATGGCAACAGCACGATTGTCGCCATTCCGCTGTCATACGACGTCAATGACATGCCATCGATGAAATACGGCCATCCGCCGCGGACGATGCTCGAATCGTATAACGAGGTGATCGAGATTGCGCGCGCCGGCAGCGAGCTTCGTGTCATCGATGTGACCAGCCACGCGCACATTTTCGGCCATCATCGCGGCGCATATTTTTATGAGAAACTCATCGCGCAGGCGATGTCGTCGCCTGATATCTGGGTCGCCACCCGTGCCGAAATCGCCGATCACGTCTTGAGCATCATGCCGTCCTGACGGAGCGTGGGACAGAGGATGGAAAGTCTCGGCATGGAAACTCTCGCATGATCCCCTTCGAAATGGCCGAGCCCGCTTCGCTCAGCGAGGCGGTGGCGATGCTCGACCCGCAGGAGCCGACGATCCGGCCGGTGGCCGGCGGCACCGCGCTGATGCTGATGATGAAAGCGGGCGTATTCCGTCCGACCCGCCTCGTCAGTCTGCAGCGGATCGAGCCCGAACACGCGCGCATCGTCATGAACGGTTCCGGTGAATTGCGGATCGGCGCGCTCGCGACGCTGAGTGAGCTCGAATACGATCGCAACATTGCCGCGCACTTGCCGATGCTCAACCGCGCGCTGCGCACGCTGTCGAATCCGCGCGTGCGCAATGTCGCCCGCGTCGGCGGTGCCCTTGCGCATGGCGATCCGCATATGGATCTGCCGCCCGTGCTTGCGGCGCTCGCTGCACGTGTGACCATTACCGGTCCGAAAGGGACGCGCGACCTGCCGCTCGCCGAGCTTTACACCGGCTATTACGAGACCGTTCTTGAAAGAAATGAACTCATCACGGCGGTGACGGTGCCGCCCCTTGGCGGACGTAAAGCCGCTTATGTAAAGGTCACCGCGCGGTCGGCCGACGATTGGCCCGCGCTCGGCATCGCGGTGTCATTCACGCTCAAGCATGGCGCTCTTTACGATCCGGTTGTCGTGGTCAGCGCGGCGACTGAAAAAGTGGCGCGTCTGGCTGGCGCTGAACAGGTCTTGCACAATGGGCGCCTTGACAATGCGCTGTTGCGGCACGCCGGCGACGCCGCGGCCAAGGAAGCGATCCTGCTCACCGATGCGCGTGGCTCCGCCGGTTACAAGCGCGAATTGCTGCGCGTCTATCTCGGCCGCGCGGTGCGCCAGGCGGCTGATGCCGCGGGAGCTGATCGTCCATGAAGCAGATCGGCCGAGAGCTGCCGCGGCTGGAAGCGCGCGCCAAAGTCACCGGCCGCGCCGAATACACCCATAATCTGCGCCTGCCCGGCATGCTTTACGGCAAGGTATTTCGCTCGACCGTGCCTCACGGCGTCATCCGGCACATCGACACCACGGCCGCGCGGGCGCTCCCCGGCGTCCATCGCGTCGTAACCGGCGAGGATATCCGCGAGCTCATTCCCGAGCCCTATTACGGCCCGGCCTTTCACGATCAGCCGATCCTCGCGCTCGACAAGGTGCGCTATGTCGGCGAGCCGGTCGCCGCCGTTCTGGCGAGCGATCCGCATGTCGCCGAACAGGCGGCGCAACTGATTACGGCGGAATACGATGAGCTGCCGGCGGTCTATGACGAACTCGCCGCAATGCAGCCGGACACGCTGGTGCACGAAGTGCTGCGGCCGGCCGGCACCTTTGCCGATTTGAAACATCTGCAAGGCCGCAAGGGCACCAATGTCGCGCTCGATTATCATTTGCGGCGCGGCGACGCCGACAAAGCGTTCGCCAATGCGCACCGCGTCTTCGAGCACACGTTCAAGACGCAGCAATGTCTGCATCTGCCGTTCGAGCCGCATGTTGCGGTCGCCGAGCCCGGCGATGCGCGACTGACAATCTACAGCTCGAACCAGACGCCGTCATTCGTGCGCATCGAAATCGCGCGGCTGTTCGGTTGCCCGGAAAACCGCGTGCGCGTCAAAGTGCCGTATCTCGGCGGCGGCTATGGGTCGAAAGTCTACGTCAAGCTCGAAGCGCTGGTCTCCGCGCTCGCCATGCTGGTCCGTCGTCCCGTCAAGATCGCGCTGACGATGGAAGAGCAGTTCTACATGATCACCAAACATCCGACGACATTCCGCATCAAAAGCGGCGTGGACAAGGATGGTCGCATCATCGCGCGCGCCTGCGAGGTGTATTGGAATGGCGGCGCTTATGCCGATATCGGTCCGCGGGTCACGCAGAAATCCGGCTTCACCGCGGCCGGCCCATACGACATCGACAACGTCAACATCGATTCTTACGCGCTCTATACCAATCGCACGCCGGCCGGGGCGTTGCGCGGCTTTGGCGTTCCGCAGCTCGTTTGGGGTTATGAAAGCCACACCGATCTGATTGCCCGTGAACTCGGCATGGATCCGGTTGCGTTCCGCCGCAAGAATCTCTTACGCGACGGCCGGCCGCAGGCGAGCGGCACGGTGCTCCAGGATGCCGCGCTCGGTGAGGTGCTCGACGCGCTGGTGGCGCGGATCGGCTGGAACACGCCGCTCGATCGCGGTTCGCCGACGCTGCGGCGCGGCCGCGGTATCGCCATCGGTCTTAAGGCCTCGATCTCGCCGACAACATCGGTGGCGGTAGTGAACGTGTCCGCCGACGGCAGCGTGTATCTTTATAAGAGCACGGTCGATATGGGGCAGGGCGGCGATACGGCGTTTGCGCAGATCGTCGGCGAGGTGCTGGACGTCAAGGCCGAAGAGGTCCGTGTCGTCGCGCCGGACACCGACGTCACGCCCTATGACATGGGCACGCTGGGCTCGCGCTCGCTCTTTCACATGGGCAACGCGGTGCGGCTCGCGGCGGAAGATGCCCGCGCCAAATTGCGCGCGCTCGCCGCCGAGGCCGGCTTGCCGGAAGGGACCAATTATCCGCCCGCGGAGATATTCAAGAAGCGCTACGGCATGCAGGCTGGCAATGTCATTGGCACCGGGAGTTTCGTTCCGAACTACAAAGCGCCGGACGCGCAGACCGGCCAGTCGGACAATGTCACGCCGTTCTGGATGGTCGGCGGCGCGGCCGCCGAAGTCGAAGTCGACACCGAAACCGGGCATGTGCGCATCCTGCGCCTGATCAACGCCGCCGATTGCGGCAAGCTGATCAATCCCGCGGTGGCGCGCACGCAACTGTCCGGCGCCGCGATCATGCAGCTCGGTTTCACCTTGTCCGAGGCGATGCAGCTCGATGGCGGTCAGGTCACCAATGCGTCTTTGGCCGACTACAAGATTCCCGGCATTGGCGACGTGCCGCCGATGGAAAATGAGCTCGTTGCCGCAGAACAGCATTCCGGTCCGTTCGGCGCTAAGGGATTGGGCGAGACCGGCACTTTCGGCGTCTCGGCGGCGATCGCCAATGCGATTCACGACGCCGTCGGCGTGCGGATCGCGGAATTGCCGATTACTGCCGAAGCGGTATTGCGCGCGTTGCGCGCCAAAGCCGGCCGGCCGCTCGAGGACGAATGATGAGCGCGCGCTCCATCAGTTTCACGCTCAACGGCCAGCCGGTTTCGGCCACGATCGAGCCGCATCGCAATCTGGTCGAGCTTTTGCAGCGCTTCGATCTGTTCGGCGCGCGCGAAAGCTGCGGGCAGGGATTGTGCGGGTGCTGTACCGTGCTGGTCGATGGGCAAGCGGTGTCAGGCTGCCTTTATTTTGCGGTCTGGGCCAACGGCAAAACAGTCACCACGGTCGAACATCTCGATGCCGATGGCGCGCTGTCGAACGTGCAGCAAGCTTTTATCAGTTGCGGGGCATTCCAATGTGGCTTCTGCACGCCGGGATTCGTGCTGATGACGCACCAATTGCTTAAAGCTAATCCCGATCCGAGCGACGAGGACATTCGCCACTATCTGTCGGGGAATCTCTGCCGCTGCGCCGCCTATCCGGAGATTATCGCGGCGGTCAAACGGGCGGCCAAAACGGCGGGAACAAAGGTAGCGGGAACAAGCGGGGGACAATGA
>JBKPIZ010000426.1:0-4746 GCA_046730495.1 Pseudomonadota bacterium | reverse complement strand
TGCCTTCAAGCACGAAATCGAGGTGCCCCTTGGCGTAGGCCTTGTGCGGGTCGCCTTCGGGAATCCATCGCCCGCGATCCCAGATCAAGACCGTACCGCCGCCATACTCGCCCTCCGGAATGGTGCCCTCGAAAGAATTGTATTCAATCGGGTGATCTTCGACGTGCACGGCAAGCCGTTTTTCGCCAGGGTCGAGGCTCGGCCCGCGTGTGACAGCCCAGCTTTTCATCACGCCGTCGAGTTCGAGCCGTAAATCGTAATGCAGCCGCCGCGCCGCGTGTTTTTGGATCACGTAGCGATTGCCGCCGCGCCGGGTTTTGCGGCCACGCGGCTCGGCAGTGACGCCGAATTTCCGTTTCTTGCGGTACAATTCGAGGGCCACGGTGCCTCAATTCGCGCTGTGCGGGGCCTTACGGTGCCAAAATGCCTCTGCGAAAAAGCACGCAATACCCTGGCAAAACGTTTGGCGCTACATAGGTCTGCTCGAACGGGCGTCGAACCGAATATCCACCTTAGGGTTATCGGAATGGCGACGACTTTAGATATAAGCCTTTGGAAAGAGATATAAGCCTCTGGAAAGCCTAGCGTTCCTTGGGCAGCACCGGACGCCGAATAGAGCGTTTTTATTGCGTTCCCGATGTGGAATGGTGTAGGAGGCTAAAATCTGTTTGCGATCATATGGCTTCCGCCAAGTCCCATAAACGGCCAAGTCCCGATAAACGGCCTCAAAATATATTGGTCTGAATAAGGAGCGTAGCGTGACGGTTTCGTCAAAGACCCCATTGCTCGACCAAATTAAGACCCCCGAAGACCTCCGGCAGCTCGAATCCAGTCAGTTGCGGCAGCTTGCCGACGAGTTGCGCCGGGAGACAATTGATGCGGTCGCCGTGACCGGCGGTCATCTTGGCGCCGGCCTAGGCGTCATCGAACTGACCGTGGCCTTGCACTATGTGTTTAATACACCGACCGACCGGCTGGTCTGGGACGTCGGGCATCAAGCCTATCCGCACAAAATTCTCACCGAGCGCCGTGACCGCATTCGCACGCTACGGCAAGGCGGCGGTTTGTCCGGCTTCACCAAACGCGCCGAAAGCCAATACGATGCCTTCGGCGCAGCACATTCCTCGACCTCGATTTCCGCCAGCCTCGGCATGGCGGTCGCGCGCGATCTGCAGAATAAACAGAACAACGTCATTGCCGTGATTGGCGACGGCGCAATGTCGGCCGGCATGGCTTACGAGGCGATGAATAATGCCGGCGCCATGAATTCGCGGCTTATCGTCGTGCTCAATGACAACGACATGTCTATCGCGCCGCCGGTCGGCGCGCTCTCCGCCTATCTCGCCCGCCGGGTTTCCGGTCGAGGCTACCATCGGCTGCGCAAGACTTTCCACCAGATCGCCAAGCGTTTGCCGTCCAAGATGCTGCAACAACGCGCCTTGGCGGTGGAGGAATATGCGCGTGGCCTGGTTACCGGCGGTACGCTCTTCGATGAGCTCGGCTTCTTCTATGTCGGACCGATCGACGGTCACAATATCGATCACCTGCTGCCGGTTCTAAAGAATGTCCGCGACATGAAGAACGGACCGATCCTCGTTCATGTCGTGACGCAGAAAGGCAAAGGTTATGAGCCGGCGGAAAAATCGGCGGACAAATACCACGGGGTGGTGAAATTCGACGTTGCCACCGGCGCCCAGCAAAAATCAAAGACCGCCGCGCCGCAATATACCAAGGTCTATGCCGAAAGCCTGATCAAGGAAGCGCGCAAGGACGAAAGGATCGTCGCCATAACTGCGGCCATGCCTTCAGGCACAGGACTTGATCTGTTTCAAAAAGAATTTCCGAACCGGACGTTCGACGTTGGCATCGCGGAACAGCACGGAGTGACGTTCGCTGCGGGTCTCGCGACCGAGGGCTTCAAGCCGTTCGCGACGATTTATTCGACCTTCCTGCAGCGCGCCTATGATCAGGTCGTGCACGACGTCGCAATTCAGCGCCTGCCGGTGCGTTTCGCCATGGACCGCGCCGGGCTCGTCGGCGCCGATGGACCGACGCATGCCGGCTCGTTCGACATCGCTTACCTCGGCTGCCTGCCCGGCTTCGTGCTGATGGCGGCCGCCGACGAAGCCGAACTCGTACATATGGTGTCCACTGCGGCCGCGATCGATGACCGGCCGTCGGCCTTGCGCTATCCGCGCGGCGAAGGCATGGGCGTACCGCTTCCGACGGAAGGCAAGCCGCTTGAAATCGGCAAAGGCCGGATCGTTCGCGAAGGCAGCAAAATCGCGTTGTTGTCGTTCGGCGCCCGCCTGGCCGAGTGCCTGAAGGCGGCTGACGAACTTGCGACCTATGGTCTGTCCACCACGGTGGCCGATGCGCGGTTTGCCAAACCGCTCGACGTCGATCTGCTGCTTCGGCTGGCGCGCGAACACGAAGTGCTGCTTACCATCGAGGAGGGCTCGATCGGCGGCTTCGCCGGATTTGTGATGCAGGCGCTTGCCGAGCACGGCGTCCTCGACCGCGGCCTCAAAGTTCGCTCGATGGTGCTGCCTGATGTCTTCATCGACCAGGATAGCCCGAACGCCATGTATGCGAAGGCAGGGCTTGATGCCAAAGGCATTGTCGCCAAGGCATTCCAAGCACTCGGCCAAAACGTCCAGGGCGAGGTGATCAAACTCGCTTAACGCGACCGCCAGGCCGGTTAACAGTCGAACCGCTATAGTGTTACCGCACGTCCATCACCACGCTCGTTTGCAGTGGCGCATGGACGCGAGGATTGCCATGGTCAAACGAGATCGCGCCGATCGCCTTTTGGTCGCGCGCGGCTTGTTCGAGAGCCGCGCACGTGCGCAAGCCGCGATCACCGCCGGAGTGGTGACAGCGGACGGTAGCCTCGTTCGCAAGCCGTCCGATCAAATTTCATCTGCCGCGGCCATCGCCGCGGACCCGGAACACCCCTACGTGTCACGCGGCGGGATAAAACTCGCCGCGGCGCTCGAGAGTTTCTCGCTCGACATCGCGGGGCGGGTCTGCCTCGATGTCGGATCGTCCACCGGCGGTTTCACCGAAGTACTTCTCGCACGCGGAGCGCGGCACGTCTATGCGGTGGATGTCGGTCGCGACCAGCTGCACGCACGTTTGCGCAACAATCCGCAGGTGACCTCAATAGAACAGGCCGACATCCGCAAGCTGGATCCATTACGTTTGCCCGAGCTCCCGGATTTTGCCGCGGTCGACGTCAGTTTCATTTCACTTAAGCTCGTGCTGCCGCATGTCAGCAGTTTGTTAAAACCGTCCGCGACACTCCTTGCCCTGATCAAGCCGCAGTTCGAAGCGGGGCGCCGCCATATCAAGAAAGGTATCGTACGCGACGCCGTCGTTCACGCCGCGATCTGCGATGACATCTCCCGAGCACTTACAGACTTGGGTTGGCATGTCGATGGCCGAATTCCTTCGCCAATCCTTGGCGGCGATGGCAACCGCGAATTCTTTATCGAGGCCCGGCGTGATTGAGCGGATTTTGATCAACCGCCTCGGTCAGCACGGCGACGGAATAGCCGACAGCTCCGAGGGGCCGATTTACATTCCCGGGACCTTGCCGGGAGAAACCGTCGAAGTCGATACCGAGCCAGGTCACCCCGACCGCCGGCGTCTTGTGAATGTGCAGCAATCGAGTGAACTGCGGATTGAGCCGATCTGCCGCCATTTCGGGGTTTGCGGTGGCTGCGCGATGCAGCATTTGAGCGATGAGTCCTATCGCAGCTGGAAGCGTGACTTGGTCGTCACGGCGTTGCGCCAAGCCGGCATCGATGTACCCGCCGCGCCGCTCGTGGATGCGCATGGCGATGGCCGCCGCCGCGTTGTCTTTCATGCCCGGCGTGGCGGTCACGGCGTGCTGCAAGTCGGGTATTCAGCCGCGCGTGCGCACCACATTGTGCCGATCGATCGTTGTCCAATCCTGACAAAAAGCCTCGACGGCGCACTGAAGGCCGCCTGGGCCATTGCCGAATTGCTCAATTTCACCTGGAAGCCGCTCGACATTCAGTTTACGGCAACCGATCAGGGGCTCGATGTCGATATCCGCGGTTCGGGAGCACTGACCGCGCCGACCATGGCGGCGCTGGCAGGTGTGGCGCAACAATACGATTTTGCGCGCTTAACCCGTCATGGTGAGCTGATCGCGCAGATGCGGAGACCGTCTTTGCGCATGGGCACCGCCATTGTCCCGCTGCCGCCGGGCGCGTTCTTGCAAGCGACCGCCCAGAGCGAGGCCGTGTTGTCGCGCCTTGTGGTCGATTGCTGTACCGGCGCCGATCGGATCGCCGATCTGTTCGCCGGCGTCGGTACCTTTGCATTGCGGCTCGCCGCCCGCGCGCGCGTGTTGGCATTCGATGCGGACGAATCGGCAATTGCCGCGCTCGGGCAGGCCTCGGCGAGCGCTCTCGGCCTCAAGCCGCTTCACGCCGAGCGGCGCAATCTGTTCAAAGCACCGCTAAGCGCGACGGAGCTTAGTGGCTTCGATGCCGTCGTTTTCGATCCGCCCCGCCAGGGCGCTCAGGCGCAGTCACGCGAGATCGCTGCCAGTCGCGTTCCCACCGTGGTCGCTGTATCGTGCAGTCCAGGCACATTCGCACGCGATATCCGTCATCTGCTCGATGGCGGTTATCGTCTATTATCGGTCATTCCAGTCGATCAATTTCGCTATTCGGCGCACGTCGAGATCGTAGCCCACCTGCAAAAGTAGAG
>JBKPIZ010000425.1:0-7877 GCA_046730495.1 Pseudomonadota bacterium | reverse complement strand
ATCAATGCCGCGATCATTGTGGCGACCTCGCTCGAGCCGCATGCACTCCTCACACGCGTGCAGAACGTCGAACGCGCCCTCGGCCGCGACCGGACAAAGGAACGGCGATGGGGGCCGCGCCCGATCGACATCGATATTCTCGCCTATGACGACGTTGTGTTGCGCGAGCCGGATTTGACGCTGCCACATCCGCATTTGTTCGAACGCGCATTCGTTCTCTTGCCGCTTGCTGAAATTGCGGCCGACCGCGTCATCGCCGGGCGACGGGTTGGCGATGCGCTCGCTGGTGCGGATATCACGGGCATCGACAAGCTACCGCCGAGGCAAACCGAAGCGCCGCGCTGAACTGTGTTCTGGGCGGTTGGCCGCCGCGCTGGCGCGTGGCATTTTCCGGCTATGGCAAAACCCGAGGTCCCCATATCGGCCGCCGATTTTCCGGCAGCGACGGAGGCGGATTGGCGCAAGCTTGTCGACGGTGCGCTCAAGGGCGGATCGTTCGAACGGCTCAAGAGCCGGACCCATGACGGGCTCACCATCGAGCCGCTTTATTCATTCGCGCCTGAAGCAAACGTCAGCGCCGGGCGCCCAGGCGGCACCGCTTGGGCGGTCATGCAACGGGTTGATCATCCCGATCCGGCGGCGGCGAACGTGCAGGCGCGCGAGGACTTGGACGGCGGCGCGACCGGCCTGGTGCTGGTCTTTGCCGGTTCGGTGAGCGCCAATGGTTTCGGGCTCGAGCCACATTCAGCCGCGCTCGCACGCGTGCTCGACGGCATCGATCCCCGCCGCATCGTTTTGGATTTGAACCTAAGTCCGTCGACGCGCGGCATAACCCGCGAAGTCGCGACGCTGATCAAGAACCGCGGCATCGCCCCAAGGGCAATCGATCTGCGGTTCAGCGTCAATCCGATCGGTGGTTTCGCCGTGGCCGGCCGGAGCGCGCAAAGCTGGGAACAGTTGGCGCCATCTTTTACCGGCACGATTGCCGGACTAGTGGACGATGGGTATCGCGGACCGTTCGCGGTCGCCGACGGACGGGTGATCCATAATGCTGGTGGGTCGGAAGCGCAGGAGCTTGCTTTTGCACTCGCCAGCGCGGTCGCCTATTTGCGCGCGCTCGAAAAAAGTAGCGTGGCGCTGCACGCCGCCTATGACGCGATCTATTTCCGCCTCACCGCGGATGCCGATCAATTTCTAACCACGGCCAAATTTCGCGCGATGCGAAAACTGTGGGCGCGCGTCGCGACCGCCGCGGGGATTTCGGTGAAACCGGCGATCGTCACGGCCGAGACGGCGTGGCGGATGCTCACGCGTCGCGATGCCTACGGCAACATATTGCGGTCGACGATCGCGGTCGCCGCCGCCGGACTTGGCGGCGCCGACGCAATCACCGTTCTGCCGCATACGGCGACGCTTGGTTTGCCGGACGCCTTCGCGCGCCGCGTGGCGCGCAACATGCAGCTCGTGCTGCTCGAAGAATCCAACCTGGCGCGGGTTGCCGACCCCGCGGCGGGATCCGGCGCCTTCGAAGCTCTGACCGAGCAGCTTTGCCTTGCCGCTTGGACCCAATTTCAGGAGATCGAGCACGAGGGCGGCGCATGGCCGGCACTGGAAAGCGGGCTCCTCCAGCGAAACGTTGCCGCAGTGCGGGCGGCGCGCCAACAAGCACTGGCGCGTGGAAAAGAGATTTTGACCGGCACCAATGCCTATCCCGATATCGCCGAAACACCGCCCGCCGTACTCGCCGTAACGCCGCGCGCGGCGAGCAGCGAACCCGCAAGCGCAACTGCGCTATCACTACCGCGACTGCGGCTCGCCGAGCCGTTCGAAGCCTTGCGCGATAAGTCCGATCGCATTCTCGCGGCCACCGGGGCGCGGCCGAAGGTTTTCCTCGCCACGCTTGGCGCGCCGGCGGAGTTTACTGCACGCGCAAACTTTGCCAGAAATTTTTTCGAGGCCGGCGGCATCGAAGCTGTGATCGGGACCCCTTCCGACTATCGCGTGACACAGACCGCGATTGCCTGCCTGTGTTCGTCGGGCAAGGCTTCCGAGCAGGAATTGGCGTCGGCTGCCGCGGCGATCAAACGACATGGCGCGCACCACATCTATTTTACCGGGCGGCTTGGCGCGCAGGAGGACATGCTACGCGCCGCCGGCGTGCAAACCTTCATTGACGAAGGTTCCGACGCCCTGGCGACACTGAATGCGGCTTACGATATTCTTCAACAAAAGGATCATTGAATCTCAGCGCATGAGCCGAATTCCAGACTTTACGAAGATGGCTTTCGCGGATCCGCCGGCTCCGGCATCCGCCGCCGGCGCGCCGTGGCTCACGCCCGAGGGCATAGCGGTGAAATCCACCTACGCCGCCAGCGATCGCGAAGGACTCATCGGCCTCGAAAGCTTCCCGGGGATTGCGCCTTACCTGCGCGGCCCCTACCCGACCATGTATGTCACGCAGCCGTGGACCATCCGACAATATGCCGGCTTCTCGACCGCGGAGGATTCCAATGCCTTCTACCGGCGCAACCTTGCCGCCGGGCAGAAAGGCCTGTCTATCGCCTTCGATCTCGCCACCCACCGCGGTTATGACAGCGATCACCCGCGCGTTGCCGGTGACGTCGGCATGGCCGGCGTGGCGATCGATTCGATCTACGATATGCGCACGCTGTTTGCCGGCATTCCGCTCGACCGAATGTCGGTGTCGATGACGATGAACGGCGCGGTGCTGCCGGTGCTTGCGCTCTACATCGTGGCCGCCGAAGAGCAAGGGGTGCCGCCGCAAAAGCTCGCCGGCACGATTCAGAACGATATCCTCAAAGAATTCATGGTGCGCAACACCTATATCTACCCGCCGCAGCCGTCGCTGCGGATCATCTCCGATATCTTCTCATACACGTCGGCGGATATGCCGAAATTCAATTCGATTTCGATTTCCGGCTATCACATGCAGGAGGCCGGGGCGACCGCGGATCTCGAACTCGCCTACACGCTCGCCGACGGCGTCGAATATGTGCGCGCCGGGCTCGCTGCCAATCTGCCGGTCGATCGCTTTGCGCCGCGGCTGTCGTTCTTCTTCGGCATCGGCATGAATTTTTTCATGGAAGTGGCGAAGCTGCGCGCCGCGCGGCTGCTGTGGGCGAAGCTGATGAAAGAGTTCGAGCCGCAGGACGAGCGCTCGCTGTCGCTGCGCACCCATTGCCAGACCTCCGGCTGGTCGCTCGCGGCGCAGGACGTCTTTAACAATGTGGCGCGCACCTGCATCGAGGCGATGGCAGCAACCCAGGGCGGCACGCAGTCGCTGCACACCAATGCGCTCGACGAGGCGCTGGCGCTGCCGACGGATTTTTCCGCGCGGATCGCGCGCAACACGCAGATCGTATTGCAGAAAGAAAGCGGCACCACACGCGTGATCGATCCCTGGGGTGGTTCGTTCTTTGTCGAACGGCTCACTGGCGATCTTGCGGCGCTGACCTGGGGGCACATTCGTGAAGTCGAGGAACTCGGCGGCATGGCGCGCGCCATCGAATCCGGCCTGCCGAAGCTACGCATCGAGGAGGCGGCGGCGCGCACGCAAGCGCGTATCGATTCCGGCGCGCAAGCGGTAATCGGAGTCAACAAATTCCGGCCACGCGACGAAAAGCCGATCGATGTTCTCAAGGTCGACAATGCCGCGGTGCGCCAATTGCAAATCGACAAGCTCAAGCGGCTCAAGCGCGAGCGCGACTCCGAGGCGCTTAGGCAGGCGCTCGAAGCATTGACGCGCAGCGCCGGCAGCGGCAACGGCAATCTGTTGGCGCTTGCGATCGACGCGGCGCGCGCCAAGGCAACCGTGGGCGAGATTTCCATAGCGCTGGAAAAAGCGTTCGGGCGTCATCAGGCCGAGATCAGAGCGATTTCCGGCGTCTATGGACGGGAGGTCGGCATGGCTGACGGAAGAATGGCGGATGCCGTCGAACGCGTACGCAAGCTCGTCGCCGAGTTCGAAGACAATGAAGGCCGCCGCCCGCGGATCCTGGTCGCCAAGATCGGCCAGGATGGCCACGATCGCGGACAGAAAGTCATCGCCACGGCATTTGCCGATCTCGGTTTCGACGTCGACATCGGCGCGTTATTTGCAACCCCGGTCGAGGCAGCGCGCCAGGCGGTCGAGAACGACGTCCACATCATCGGTGTTTCCTCGCTTGCGGCCGCGCATCTCACGCTGGTGCCCGAGCTCAAGGCCGAGCTGGAAAAGCTCGGTCGCGGTGACATCATGATTGTTGTCGGCGGCGTGGTGCCGCCGCAGGATTATGCGGCGCTCAAAGCGGCCGGCGCCGAAGCGATCTTTCCGCCCGGCACGGTGATCGCCGAAGCCGCCGAAAGCTTGCTCGCGACGCTCAATCGGCGGCTCGGCCACGCGAAAGCGGCGGCGGAATAGCGGACGCCCCAATATCACTCCTCCGCCGAAGCGTGCTGCGCAGCGTCGCCCGACGTCGCGACCGGCGCGGCGGGTGACGGCGGCGGCACGGGCGGCGGAGCGCGGCCCAACGAGGTGACGAAGGCGCGGAATTTCGGATTGGCGTTGAGCGCGTCGCGGCCGGCCGTGACCAGCATGTCGATCTGATCGGGCGGCAGCTGAAACCGCGTCTCGACCCGGTTGAGCGCGGCGGCGCGATCCGGGCCCAGCGCATCAAACGAAATCTTGCTGATGAAAAAATCGAGGTCGCGGCAATTCCAGCCGGGCGGCGCGCCGAAACGGTGCCGGTCGGCCTCCGAGAGGCCGCAGCGCCAGCCTACCAGCGTCTTGCGCCAATCGGCCATGGTGGCGTCGAACGCCGAATAGCTGCCGATCGCGCCGGATTCCGTAGCGGTGTCGGAGGTCGCCATAATGAGATCGACCCCCTTGGGTCCCGGCACGGTTTGCGCCCATTGCCCGGAAGGCGCGCGGCCGGAATCGACGACCAGGAACAACAGGCGGCGCAACTTGACCGCCTGCTGCGGCGCTAGCGGACCAAACGGCGTATTCGCGGCAAGCCGCGCCGCCGTGAAACCGGCGAGCCCGTAATTGTCGACGAGCCCGCCATCGAGCAGCTTGATGTAATTGATCGCGCCGGAACGATAGCGCTCCAGCGCGTCGGCATAGGATTTGATCAGCGGCGGCGCATTCGGATCGTTGTGCACGCGCGCCACCCAGCCCGGCAACGGCGTCGAACAGGTGCCGTGGAAATTCTGCACGACGATCGGCGCAAATACGACCGGCACCGCGGCTGAAGCGGCGACCGCAAGCGATACCGGATAACTTGCAAGATCACTGCACAGCGCGCTGAACGTCACCGGTGCGAAGATGAAGGCGGTGCGATCATAGATGTCCGCGGCATTGATCCACACCCGCGGACGCTGCCGCCGCAACAGATCCCGACACGACGCTTGGCCGGAGAGATGGGTGTCGAGCCAGACCGGAAATTTGGTGGTGTCGTTGACGCCACCATTGAGCCCGCGCGCGATATTGCCGAGGCTCAGATCGGTTTGCAGCGACTCCTCGGCGTTGACCAGGAGGAAGCGCTGGCGGAAATCGGCGATCGCCGCGCGCCCTCTGAGCCCATAGTAAGCCGCAAGGATCGAACCGCCGGACACGCCGGAGAGAAAATCAAGCCGGTCGAGCAGTGATGCGTTGCCGGCGCGTGTCGGCACCCGTGTCTGATCGAAGCCTTCGAGTACGCCATACGAAAAAGCGGCGGCGCGCATGCCGCCGCCGGAAAACGACAGTGCGACAACCATGTCGTCGTAATTGGTCTCGACGGCAGTCCCGAGTTCGGCGTCGACCTCGCGGGGATTGGCGGCAAGACGCTGATTGACCGGATCGTTTTGGATCGCCGAGGCGCACGCCGTCAGCAGGGCGGCACTCGCAATGATGCGCCCAGCGCGAATCCCACGCTGTAACCACCCCCTGAACATTTACAAAAGGTTTATTCGGAGCCCCTCCTGCCCGGCAAGCAAAGCCAAGCCGGCTCCGAAAGTAAGACTTCTTTAAGGTTAATGTGAATGGCCGTCACACTTTTGCACGCGCAATACCCGGCGAGTGCGGCCAAAGCGCCACGCTTCGCCGCGCTGCCAACCGCGACAGGCGCGGGTGGACGAGTCACATTGGAGATTCAAAGGCTTGCGAGGAGATACCGAGTCAGCTTGCGCGGAAATACCGAGAATTCCGGGATATTTCACTCAGAATCGCCGGAAAATCCCCGTGATTACGTGACGAAAGCGTGACGCTCCCGGTTGCGCCGTGCCGGCTGAGGTGCCGATCCACACCCACACCCGCCGCTCGGTGCAGGCGTTCTCGCGGTACGATTCGGCGCTGCTCGACAGTGAAAGCGGGACTACGCGCGTAATGGCCTTTCAGATTCACCGCGAATCTTCGATACTTCTGCATCCCCTCGCGATTCTCCCCGCAATCCCCACATTTAGTAGTTGATTCAGAAATTCATACTAAGCCTTGACGCGCGTCACCGGACTGTCTTAGCCTTTGCAAGTTCGGCGCGCGAGTACCGGAGTCCGCCGGGCTCTCCAAAAAGGGGTTTGCGGGACTGCTTCGCGCCGCGTGCGGCGCGTGCGTGGATGTGTGTCGCCGATTTTGCGTGAGGGGTGTCCGGCGGTGTCGATTAAACGGCCCGCCGGGCAGGGCTGGGGTAAAGGTTGGAACGGCAGCGACACACAACGCTGCCGCAACCCGAAAGCCGGACCAGCCAGGGGAAATCCCGGAGAAGAGAAAACCGGGACGAAGTGGCGTCGGGTGGAAACAGGAAACAGATCTTGACGCGATGGAAGATCCTCCGTCGCGTCGCGGGGAAACAGTCGGTGACCTATATTGAGCGTGTAGGCCACCGCGACCGAAAGCACCAAGATCAAGGGGCAAAAAAATGCGGATCGAGCGGCGCTACACGAAAGAGGGACAATCACCCTACGCGGACATCGCTTTTCGTCTCACCACGAGCGAGATCCGCAATCCGGACGGTTCGGTCGTATTCCACGCCGAAAACGTCGAAGTTCCGGAACAGTGGTCGCAAGTCGCCTCTGACGTATTGGCGCAGAAATATTTCCGCAAAGCCGGCGTGCCGACTCGACTGAAAAAGGTCGAGGAGGAGACGGTCCCGTCTTGGCTGTGGCGCAGCGTCGCCGATGACGCGGCCTTGAAGGAATTGCCGGACGCCGAGCGTTTCACCGGCGAAGCCTCCTGCAAGCAGGTGTTCGACCGGCTCGCCGGCACCTGGACCTATTGGGGCTGGAAGGGCGGCTATTTTTCCTCTGAAGCCGACGCGCGCGCCTTCTTCGACGAGCACCGTTACATGCTGGCGATGCAGATGGTGGCGCCGAACTCGCCGCAATGGTTCAACACCGGTCTGCACTGGGCCTATGGCATCGACGGACCGAGCCAAGGGCATTTCTACGTCGACCCTAATACCGGCCAGCTCACTCAATCGGCCACGGCTTACGAACATCCGCAGCCGCATGCCTGCTTCATCCAGTCGATCAACGACGACCTGGTGAACGAAGGCGGCATCATGGATTTGTGGGTGCGCGAGGCGCGCCTGTTCAAATACGGCTCTGGCACCGGCTCGAATTTCTCCAAGCTGCGCGGCGAAGGCGAAAAGCTCTCCGGCGGCGGCAAATCGTCAGGGCTGATGAGCTTCCTCAAGATTGGCGATCGCGCTGCCGGCGCGATCAAGTCCGGCGGCACCACCCGCCGCGCCGCCAAGATGGTGATACTCGACGTCGATCATCCCGACCTCGAACAGTTCATCGACTGGAAAGTGATCGAGGAGCAGAAGGTCGCCAATCTCGTCACCGGCTCCAAGATCAACCAGAAGCATCTGCGCGCGATCCTTAAGGCTTGCGTGAAC
>JBKPIZ010000424.1:0-13319 GCA_046730495.1 Pseudomonadota bacterium | reverse complement strand
GCGCTCCGGATGACTGACATGTTCGGCGGCGCCTTGGGTTCCTTGCTGATGAATCAAATAAAGATCACTCAGCGTCGGCTTCTTATGCGTCTGTAGCTCAAACATGATGGCTGCCGTCGTGAATTTATAGGCGGCGGCGATGGCATTGTCGCGCGGGCTGGTGATGCTTCCGGAGCCGTATCTATCGAACTCATAATTGCTCAGTTGGAATAGGCCAATATAGGAGCCGGTGCGCTGCTTCGGATCGAAATCGGATTCGATCTTGGCAACCGCCTTCATGAAGGTGAAATCGATACCCAAGGCGTCGGAGGCGCGCTTGATTTCCTCGATCGGCGCGCCGACTGGAATGTCCTTCAGCGTCGCCAAAATTGTATCCGCCGGTTTCTGATCGGGCGGAACTTCCGAATAGGCGTAATCGGCGAGATATACCAAGTCCTGTTCCGCTTGGCTGGCCTCGGTCGAGCGCGCACTGAAGAACGGACGATCGTCCGCGGCTTTTGCTTGTTCAGCTGGCGGTTGAGCCTTTTGTTCAGGCGGCGGCAGCGACGCGAGCACGATCTTTTCTTTGTCGGGCTTTTCTTCCTCTGCCTTTAGCGCCTGCGCGAGTCGGTCGGCTTTGAGCGTGCGCACGAAGCCGTCCGGTTTTGCCGTGTCCTTGGGGAACAGCACCGGTTCGCGTCCGTAAAATGGATAGATGATCGCAATCGCCAGAATGATAAAGGCGAGCTGCAACGCCCTTATGATCATTCCCTTAGATCCCCGACCCGTCCGCAGTCCGTGCCAATCGATTCACTGCGGCCCCTTAAGTCAGCATAGCACAGCGGAAATGTGGCGATTGTCACCGAGCCGCCACAATGCAAGAAAAATCGCCCTGTCACAGAAGCGATCCTGCAAACTGGGCCAATCTCACATCAAATGGATGCAAAATCCCTAACAATCGGGCCCAAACGCGCCGTTCGAAGGCTGATTCGCGCAATTGTCGGTAAACGGGACATTTCGTCCTAACACGCGGCAGCCCTGCCTATTTTGCGCTGACCTCTAAGAGCGCGAGTAAACCCTGCAACAACTGATTCGGCGATGGCGGGCAGCCGTCAATGTGCAGATCGACCGGCACGACCTGCGACACGCCGCCGACCACAGCGTAGCTACCGGAAAAAACCCCGCCATCCTTGGCGCAATGACCGACCGCGACCACCCATTTTGGATCAGGTGTCGCGCAATAGGTTCGCTCCAGAGCCTCTCGCATATTCTTCGTTACCGGCCCCGTTACCAGGAGCACATCGGCGTGGCGCGGCGAAGCGACGAAACGCAACCCAAAGCGCTCTAAATCATAAAAAGCATTATTGAGAGCATGAATTTCCAGCTCGCAGCCGTTGCATGAACCGGCGTCCACTTGGCGAATCGCGAGGCTGCGGCCAAGGCGTCGCCGCGCCGAGCGATCGACCGCGGCGGCGAGTTCTGAAATTTCGCCGTCTTGCGGTCGAGGCGCGTTTTCGGTCAGCGGACCATGTGTGAGGCTTTCAAATAATGTCCTGCGCATCGCTTTCCGTCTTTGGTTGCCACGGCGCAAACCCGCGTTACGAATCGTGTCCCGAATACGAGCAATTGAACGATTTATTGCAGAGCGGGAAATCGGCGACGATATTTCCCTCTATCGCAACTTCAAGCAGTGGCCATTGAAACCAGGATGGATCGCGCATATGACAGCGCGCGATGTGACCCGCCTCAAGCTGCAAAGAAACCAGTACGTCGCCACGAAAACTTTCGACCAGCGCCAGGCCTTCGCCGCCGTCACCGACAGCCTCGATCGCGATTGGTCCCTGCGGCAGGCGCTCGAGCAGCTGCTCGATCAGGACAAGACTGTGCTCGACTTCACGGATGCGAATCCAGACGCGCGCGTTGACATCGCCCGCGGTGAGCACGGGAACCGTGAAGTTGAGTCCGGTGTATGGCGCATAGCCGGGCGTTTTCCGCGCGTCGAAATCGCGACCACTAGCGCGGCCGACAAATCCCCCGGCACCAAATCGCCGGGCGATTGCACCGTCGAGTATCCCTGTCGCGGCGGTGCGATCTTGCAGCGAGGCGGTATTGTCATAAAGCTCGATCAGCAGCGGAAACCGATCTCGAATTTGCCATAGCAGGTCTCGCAGAGTCGCAACACCTTCGCTCCTCAGATCGGTCGTGACGCCGCCGGGCACTGCGCAGTCCATCATCAACCGGTGACCGAAGCAGGTCTGCGCCGCCCGCAGCACCAGTTCGCGCAGAATGCCGCAATGGGCGTGCATGAGCGCAAATGAGGCGTCGTTACAGATCGCACCGATGTCGCCGAAATGGTTTGCGAGACGCTCGAGCTCCGCCATCAGCGCGCGGAGGTTATGTGCGCGCGGCGGCGGCTCGAGGTCCAATGCGGCCTCAACCGCTCGCGCAAAGGCTAATCCGTAAGCCACAGTGCTGTCGCCGGAGGTACGGGCCGCTAGCCGCGCGCCACGTTCGAGCGTGGCGCCTGCCATCAGCGATTCGATCCCTTTGTGGACGTAGCCAAGGCGCTCCTCGAGCCGGGCCACCGTTTCGCCCGCTGCAGTGAAGCGAAAGTGCCCGGGCTCGATAATACCGGCGTGCACCGGTCCGACAGGAATCTGATGCAGGTTTTCGCCTTCAACCGGGAGAAAGGCATAAGTCTGCGGCACCGGCGCGGAGCGCGCGCCAAGGGGAAATTGCGTGTCCCAGAAGCCGAGATCAAGCCAGGGGCGCGAGTCCGGAATTCCGATCGGCCGCAGTCCATAGAGGCTGTGCAGCGCGCGTTCGAGCCGCATTGCCGGCGCGTGCACCCTGGCGACGGACGGAAATTCCATATCTGGGCATGCGAGGCTCAGGACTGCGATGTCGCAGCTGTTCTCGCCGATTAACGCCAAGTGCACGCTGTAGCCGGCTCGCGATTCGCCCCACAATCCGAGCAGCGCGGCGCGCCCGCCGGAAAGCTCGTCTGCCGCAGCGGTCCAAAGCTCGGGGGTGACCGCCACGCGCGGCCAGGGCCGATGAGTTTCTACGGCCTTACCCTGTGCGACGATGCTTTGGAGCGACGGCATCAACTTATCCCAACAACTTGGCGACGGTTTCAAACCAACCGACCAGCGCCGGCGGCAAGTAGACGCCGGCAATCAGCACGAGGCCAAGATGCGCGAACATCGGCACATAGGACGCTTTCGCCTTTTCGCTTGGTCCGCGGGCTTCGCCAAAGGCGATGCTGTTTAATCGCAAGAACAGCGCCGCGAAGCCGACCAGCATCCCGAACACGAGCACGAGCGCGAGCGCTGGCGCGCGCGCGAAGGTCGAGCTCACGACCAGGAATTCACTGGTGAAGATCCCGAGCGGCGGCAGCCCGGCAATCGCGACGACGCCCAGGATCAAGGTCCAGCCAAGGACCGGATGGGTCTCGGTGAGCCCGCCCATATCGGCGATACGTTGCGTGCCCTTGACCTGAGCGACATGACCGACCGCGAAAAAGATTGCAGATTTGGTGAGCGAATGCATGGTCATGTGAAGAAGGCCGGCGAAATTGGCGAGCGGTCCGCCCATGCCAAAAGCGAAGGTGATGATGCCCATATGCTCAATGGAGGAATACGCAAACATGCGTTTGATGTCGCGCCGCCGGTAGAGCATGAAAGCAGCGAAGACCAGCGAAACGAGTCCGAGCGTCACCATCAGCGGGCCGGGAGCAATTGCCGCCGGGTTGACCGCAAGCAGCATCTTGAATCGCAATAGCGCATAGAGCGCCACGTTGAGCAAAAGCCCCGACAACACCGCCGATATCGGCGTCGGGCCTTCCGCGTGGGCGTCCGGCAGCCAGGCATGCAGCGGCGCAAGTCCAATCTTGGTTCCATAACCGAGCAGCAGAAAAACGAAGGCAACGTCGAGCAAAGCAGGATCAAAGGCGCCGGCGCGCGCGACCAGGACACTCCAGACCATCGCGTCGAGCCCCTCGCCGACCACCGGACGAGCGGCCATATAGACGAGAATCGTGCCAAACAGCGCGAGCGCAATACCAACGCTGCCGAGGATAAAATACTTCCACGCCGCTTCGAGCGCCTCATGAGTGCGGTAGATTCCGACCATCATCACAGTGGTGAGCGTTGCCAGCTCGATCGCCACCCACATCAGTCCGATGTTGTTTGCGATCAGCGCCAGGTTCATCGCAAACATTAGAACCTGATACATCGCATGATAGAAGCGCACGAAAGGCGGCGTCAGTCTTCCGATCTCGAGTTCGTGGCCGATGTAGCTCGCGCTGAAAATGCTGGTGGTGAAGCCGACGAAGCTCGTCAGAACGACAAACGTCCCGTTGAGATCGTCGACCAATAAGTAAGAGCGGGGCTGGGGCTTGGCGAAAACCAACGACATTGAGCAGAGCAAGGTGAGGCCGGTGGCGGCGATGTTCGACCGAGCGGCAATGCGGTAGTTCGGCAGGGCGGCGAACAACGCTGCGGCAATAGCCGGAATTCCCAATACGCCGGCCAGGGCATTAAGCGTCATTGCCGTTCTCCGCGAAAATCGCTGAGGATCTGCACGTCAACCGTGTCGAAACGTTCTCGGATGCGGAACAGAAAAATGCCGATCACGATAAAAGCGATTAAGATCGAGAAAGCGATGCTGATCTCCACCACGAGCGGCATGCCTTTGGCGCCGGTTGCGGCAAGCACCAATCCATTTTCAAGTGACATGAAGCCGACCACCTGACTGACGGCGTTACGTCGCGTCACCATCATCAAAAGGCCCAGAAGAACGACCGAGAGGGCAAAGGCGAGATCCTCGCGCGCCAGCGGATCGGCTTCCTGCGTCACGCGCAGCATGACCACCATGGCGAGAGCGACGAGCGCCATGCCCGTGAGCATGGTGATGCCGACGCCGACCACTTTCTCGATTTCACGATGAATGCCGAGCCGCACGATGATTCGATGCAGCGCGATCGGAATGACCATGGCCTTGAAGATCAGCGCAATCGCCGCGGTGATGTAGAGATGCGGCGCATCCTGAACGAATGCTTGCCAAGCTACCGAAGCGGCCAAGACCACAGCATGCAAGGCGTAAATGTTGAGAAGGGCGTAGAGCCGATCCTGGTAGAGCTCGAGCAGGCTGACTAGGACCAGTGATCCGGCGAGCAGATGCGCGACATCGAAGCCGATACCGTTCATTAGAAGCCCCCCGACACAAAGCGCAGTAGCGTTGCCAATAATCCGAGCATCAGTGCCGCGCCAAGGAATTCCGGCACCCGGAACACGCGCATCTTGGCAATAGAGGTTTCGAACAGCGCCAGTAGCACGCCGCCCACGGCGAGCTTGGCGATGTAAGCGGCAATGCCAAGCGCAAGCGCCGGCAATGCGGCGCCGCTCGACTCGATGCCCCAGGGCGCGAACAGGCAGGCAATCAGCGAAACGTAGAGAACGAGCTTGAGCCAGCTTGCCAGCTCGATTAGCGCCAGATGGCGGCCGGAATATTCGAGCACCATGGCCTCATGGACCATGGTTAGCTCGAGATGGGTCGCCGGATTGTCGATCGGGATACGGCTGTTTTCGGCAATCGCGACCATGATCAATGCAACAAGCGCAAGCGCGAGCGAAACGCGCAGACCGACCGCCGGTGACGCCATGAAGGCGGACATGGTGGAAAGCTGCGTCGAGCCGGCAATCAGCGCCAGCGTGAAAACGATCATGATCATGGCAGGCTCGGCCAGCGAAGCGATCATCACCTCGCGGCTTGATCCGATGCCGCCGAAGCTGGTGCCGACGTCCAGTCCTGCAAGAGCGAGAAAGAAACGTCCGCTGCCGAGCAGTGCGGCGATTGCGATCAGATCCGCCGACCACGAGAACAGAAGCCCGGTGCGGAAAGTGGGAACCAGCGACGCCGCGACCCAGGTTGCGGCAAAGACGAGATAGGGAATGACCCGGAACAGCCACGAGGCGCTGTCCGCCAACACGACGTCCTTGCGCATCAAGCGCACCAGATCGAAATAGGGCTGCGTCAGTGGCGGCCCGCGCCGACGCAGCAGCCGCGCTTTCATCTTGCGCACGAAACCGGTGAACAGCGGCGCCAACAGCAGGACCAGTAGCATCTGCACGCCCTGAATCGTCAAATCGCGGATCAAGACCATAGGGCCAGCACCAACAGCAGGACCACGAGCGTGCAGAACACCAGCGTCAAGAATTGTCGGATGGTCAGAAATTGCAGATGATTGAGCCGATCGGCTGCCATGCCGATTGCGCCGGCAAGCGGCGCGTAGATCCACTCCCAGATGGGATCGTGCAGTTCGACGGTCAGCCGCGCCGGCCGCATGTCATCCGGCGGCGCCATTTCTGCGGTTTCGCGGGCGCGGAAAACCAGGGTGCCGAATACGCGCCGGATCGGCTGTGCAAAACTGGTTGCGGAGTATTGCGTCACCACACTGGCATCGGGATAGCCGCAATCCCAGGCTGGCGCGCGGCGCAGGCGATCGGAAGCGAGGCGATGGATGGCAAATGCGGCAAGAGTGCCCGATGCAATCATGAACAAAAAGACGAGCAGCCCGTCATAAGAGCTGCGGCTCTCGGCAATCGGAACGATCGACAGCCATTGAGCGCCGATCTGCGGCGGCATGCTTTTGCCAATCAAAAACGAACTGACGGGCGCCAGCGCGTCGATGAACAGACCCGGCAGAATTCCCGCGAGCAGGCACAGGCTCGCCAGAACCATCATGGCTACGCCCGAAAACCAATCCGTCTCCGACGCCGTTTCCGCGGCGCGCGTGCGCGGCCGACCGAGAAACGTGATGCCATAGGCTTTGACGAAACAGGCCGCGGCCAATGCGGCGGAGAGTGCCAGTAATGCTCCGATCGCCGGGACCAGCAACTTCAGGCCCCATAACGGTAATTGCGGCGACAGCAGGATGGCTTGGAATGTCAGCCACTCGGAGACGAAGCCGTTGAGCGGCGGCAGCGCTGAAATGGCGGCGCAGCCGATCAGAAAAACGAACGCGGTCTGCGGCATGCGGTGTATGAGACCGCCGAGATGTTCCATGTCGCGTTCGCCGGTCGTGGTAAGCACCGCGCCCGCGCCAAAGAACAAGAGGCTTTTGAACAAGGAATGGTTGAATACGTGCAGAAGCGCCGCCGTTAGCGCCAACGCGGCGGCAAACAGCATGCCTTGCGACTTGAACGCGAGCGCGAGCCCCAGGCCGATGAAGATGATGCCGATGTTTTCAACGGTGTGATAGGCGAGGAGCCGCTTGAGATCGTGCTGCATCAGCGCATACAGCACGCCCATGACGGTGGTGATTCCGGCGACCGTCAATATCACGATACTCCACCACCAGGACGGCGTGCCGGCAAGGTCGAACACGATCCGTACGAAACCGTAAACGGCGACTTTGGTCATCACGCCGCTCATCAGAGCCGACACATGGCTGGGAGCGGCTGGATGCGCCAGCGGCAACCAGGCGTGCAGCGGTACGAGTCCGGCTTTCGAGCCGGCGCCGATCAGGACCAGCAGCAGAACCAGCGCGCCGGTGGCCGCAGCCGGATGCGCCGTGCGCATTTGCGCAAAGGTGTAGAGGCCATCCGAGCCAGCCAGCAGCCCGAATGCCAGCAGCAAAGCGAGCGTACCGAAACTCGCCATCAACAGATAAATGTAGCTGGCGCGCACATTTTCCGGCACGCGATGATGCGAGATAACGAGCGCCCAAGAGGTGAGCGACATGAATTCCCACGACAATAGGAACGTAAAAGCGTCGTCGGCGAGCACTACGAGCGTCATGCCGGCGAGGAAAGCCGGGAAGAACGGGACGACTCGCTCCGGCGCGCTTTCGTGCTCGCCATAGCCGATGGCGAACAGGCTGGCGGTCATCGCACCGAGATCGACAACCGCGAGGAAGAAAGCGGACAGTGCGTCAAGGCGCAGATGCGCGCCGAGCCATGGCAATCCAACCGGCAGTGTCAGCGCTTCGGGCATTCGCGCGGCGAGGAGATGCGTCAAGGCCGCGGCCAGTGAAGCCGCGGTTACGAGCATGCAAGCGGCGTAAATGAGCCGGCTCGCATACGGCGAGCGCGCCATGACCACAGCAAGCACGGCGAGCGCCAGCAGCACGGCAGCGCCGATCAGGGCCACACTCAGCATCATGAGGCGGGTGCTTTCAGCCGCACGCCCCGACCACCGGTTTGGCTTGCTGCATTGTCGGCGATCAGTTCGATGCCCAGGTCATTGAGCGCGGCAACCAATTTCATCAGTGAATCGACGTTGCCGCGAATGACGCTTTCGCTTGTCTCCATGCGTTGGATTGTCGGCAGCGACAGCCCGGCGGCTTCCGCAAGGCGGCGCTGGTCGATGCCAAGTAGCGCGCGTGAGGCGCGAATTTGTCCGGCGGTAATCACAATGAGCGGTGGGAAAGGGTCCAGATGCGAATAATGATGCTTAAAACATCATTTTTCACGATTCAAGTGGTATTTCTGATTTCAGCCCTCTGGCTTGGGCATAATCGCGATCAGACAACCCGAATGACGATTTTGCCGAAATGCGCGCCGGCCGCCGATAGGCGGCTTGTGCCTCGGCAAAGCTAAACACCTTGTCGATCACCGGCTTAATCGCGCTCGCCGCGACGGCGCGGTTCATTGCTTCGAACATCTGCGTTGAGCCGACCGAAATACCCTGCACATTGGCGCGGCGGCTAAAGATCAACGCCGGATTGAGCTCGGTGGCGCCGCCACTTAGCCCGCCGATAAGCGTGACTTTGCCGCCGACGCGAATGGCGCCGAATGAGCGCGTGAGCGTCGCGGCGCCACCGACTTCGACGACATGATCGACGCCGACGCCGCCGGTGAATTCCATGGCTGCTTTTTCCCAGTCCGCCGTCGTTCTGTAATTGATGCCGAACGCGGCGCCGAGCGCTTTCGCGCGTGCAAGCTTTTCGTCGCTCGAGGACGTGATGATGGCGCGGATGCCCATCGCGCGCGCGAATTGCAACCCAAAAATCGAAACGCCGCCGGTACCCTGCAGGAGCACCGTGTCGCCCGCCTTGAGCTTGGCGTGCTCGACTATGGCGTGCCAGACCGTAACTGCGGCGCAAGGAAGCGTGGCGCCTTCCTCCAGCGACAAATGCGCCGGAATCTTTACGACGCCGTCTTCTTCGAGCACGACGTATTCAGTCAGCATGCCGTCAATGCCGCCGCCGAGCGCGCTTTTGTGCGCGTCGGCCGCACGCGATCGCCAATCTTCACCCTCGTCACGCCGGAACCGATTTCAATCACTTCGCCGGCACCGTCAGAAAGCGGGATGAGGTTTTCGCGCACCGGCATGCGATAGCTGCCGCGCGCAATGGCAAGATCGCGGAAATTGAGCGAGCACGCTTTCACCTTCACCAGCACCTGCCGATGAGCAGGCTTGGGATCGGGGCGATCGACCCGGGCGAGCGCTTCGATCCCGGCGCCGCCTTTGGGCAATTGATAGGCGCGCATGACTTTCCTCCCTCGTATTGCGGCAGCGATTAGCGTCTCGGCTCGTTGAAAATATTCTTGCGCTGCCGCGGACGCGGCTGACCCGGCAAGCGTTGCGGCCGGTTGGGCGGCTGCTGCGGCGCCCGCTCGGGTCGCGGGTTTTGACCGCCGCGCGGGCGCTGATTGTTCGGACTTTGCCGGCCCGGCCCACGCAGGCGCTGCCGCTGGATCAGCATCCGGCGGCCGATCGTGTGGGTCAGACTGAGCCGCTGCAAAGCGCCGCGGTCGCGCGCCGCTTCCGCTGCCGGAATTTGATACGGCACCGCGGCGATCCGGCCGCCGGGACCAAGTCGCAGCGCAAATGCGCTCGCGCCTTGAGTGAGCGCGCCAAGACTCGCACCTTGCCGATTGAAGAGTTCGATGCGGCCGACATGCCCGTCGGCGTCGGCGTATAGCTTGACCGTCGGCGCCGTGGCGCCGCCAGCCGGCGGCACCTCGACGATACCGGTGGTGCCGCGGATACCGAGTGTTGCCTCAGGCGTCGCGATTTTCATGTCGCCGGTCTTGGCGACGAGGCTGGCGATGAAGGAGGCGGTGCCGGTCGCCACGTTGAACGAGGCGAGATTGCCATGCCCACCCGCCTGATAGACGAAGGAGTCGATCGTGATCCGGGTATTGGCGGAAAGACTGAACGTCGTTTCGTCATCGAAAGTGATGCCCAATGAGGAATTCAAATCGGTCTGCAAAATGTCTTTTGCGTAGATAACGTCGGAGACCTTCAAAGCCGCGCGGGCGGCATTGCCGCGCGTCACGGTTGCGCTACCGGTCATGCTTGCGACTTTGCCGATCGAATTATCGACGGCGGCCGATGCCGGTTGGTTCGCCGGTGGAGCAGCCTGACCGCGGCTCGCAAGCGGCGACAGCACCGAAACAGCCGCTGCGCCCCCGGTTAGCCATGTGATGAATTCGCGCCGCCTCATTACCCCGCCCTTGCGAGCGCGCATGGTAACGATCCAAAGCGCGGTCGCAACGGCCTCGTGCGATCACTGCAAATAGGAGGCAAGCTCGCGCGCACCGGACTTTTTGATTTCTTCGTCCATGCGCGCGTCAGTGGCTGCTATCAGCTTCGCGACGACGTTGTTGCGCTGGGCCACCGGATTATCGGCATAGCCGCTCGGCCGGAAAAAATTTGCGGTCGGCACCTGGTCGCGCCACGCCAGCGGCATCGTCACCATATCGAAACCGTTGCCATCGCCGGTCAGGTTCATCATTTCGAGTTCGGCTGCGGTCAGTGTCCGCGAAAATCCCTTGCGGCGCGCGAACACGATCGAATCCAGAAGCTTCTGCGTCTGCAGCATCGGTCCGACATCGAGATCGAGATTAAGCGCGTGCACGGCCAATCCTTTCGGCGTGTTTGCCAAGATCTCGTGCTGACCCCACGCGTCCGGAACACTGCGCGCGAATGCGACCATCCTGCGCAATACGTCGATTTTGCCGTCAACCGACTGATGCTCGGCGCCAGACGCCAGGGCGAATTTGCTCAGAACCTGCTTGACGAACTCGTCGCCCTTTTCCGCCAGGATCTCCACCGAATTGGTCGCCAACAACTGATTGTAGCCGAGCGCAGTGGTGATGGCGCGACCATGCTTGTTGTATTCGAGCCCGGCCTCGATGTCGTAACTGCCGTTTCCGGTGGCTTCGAAGCCGTAGATCCGTACGATCTGGTCGCGAGTCAAACCCGCCGCAAGCGCCACCTTGGCATAGCCGCGCTTGAACTCGGTCTCGCTCTGCGGAAACCGTGGGACGAATTTGAATTCCTGGCGCGCCGCCGTGACAAAATCGGCAACCACCGGCACATAGATCCGCGGCGGCGGGACTTCCGGCTTGAGTGGATTTCGCGGCTTCGGCGGGCCGGTATAGACCGGCGGCTGCGTGAGCACATAATCGGAAATCGAAACCGGCTCGCCACGCGCGCGCTTAGTATTGCGCAAGTGCCGTTTTTCCGAAATCTGATTCCAATACGCGCTCGAAGCCGCGGTATAGCTCTGCCAAGCTCTATTATAGTCTTCGAGTGCGCGGCGATACTGCGCCACGGCCGCAGCGAGCTTGGGCTGCTGCGCCAGCGCATTGGCGGGCTCGCTGGTCTGAGCCGCGGCCGGCGAGACCAAAAGCGCGGCAATCGCGATCGCCAGCAAGGTGGCCGGCCAATAGCGCCATTTAATATGTATGACAGCAGTCAGCATGGCTTTCGCGCGTACCCGACACTCACCGTCTAGCCGGAACGCTCTTCATAATCGATTCTATGACGGAACGAGGGCGGCGCTATTTGCCGCCCGGTCGCCTTGATTCTATTGCCTTATTTGACAGTTCGGCCTGTCTACCCACAAGGCTACCCCCATCCCCGAATTGCCGGCCGTTATGCCCCCTCCCCGCCGCCCGACAGAGCAAGACGCCGAGGAGCGCGTGGCTCCCGCTATAATTGGTAATCACGAATCACCAAGGATTTTGCGAATGAAGAGTCACTATCCACGGAGTGCGATCGCGACTGCGCTCTCAGTGTCCATCGGCTTAGAAGGGGTCGCGATCAGCGCCGAAAATCCATGCTGGCCTCAGTCGCAAGTAGAATCTCTCTGCGTCAGGCCGGCGACTGTATTGCTTCACACCGAATTTCCCGAAGCGCCGCTGCTGCTATCGGGGGGCTCTGCGATCGCAGTCATTGCGAGCACTCGCTCCACTCAGGTTTCGACATATGCGGGGTTACTAGCTCGGCCGATCTAGGCCCGCCCGCCTGGTTGATCGAGGAGCTAGCGCCTATCTGTAAGGCGGTTCGTGAGGAGCATCGAGTTTATGGTTGCCATCGCTGAATCAAGCCCAACGCTTCTGCCTGCGCTTCGTCCCTCCGGGAAAGCAATAATCGGCTTTGCCGGCACCTGCTTCACTGCGATTGCGATTGGCCTCGCGGCACTGATGTTTCCACACCATGATCCAAACGAGTGTAGGTACGGGGAACCGCCGCACATTGAAAATGCCGGCATGCCAAAATTGCCGCTGCCACCGATCACACAAATTGTGACCCCGGGCACCGTTGACCTTATCAATAGGTGTCCCGGCGGCCCAAGCTACAGTACCGGCGATTTCAAACTACATTGAGCGCCGACCGCCGCTTCCCGACGCCCTGGTCGGTCGAAGAACAAGAGGCCTGCTTTTGTTGTGCGCGACCACAGCGGACAGTAACTCGCCTATGTCTATTTCGAGGATGAACCCGGCCGGAGATCGGCGTTACAGCCGCACCTCGCGCTTAAGCCGCGAATTCTCGAAGCGCGCGTTCGGCCACGAGCAACAGGCGATCGGCCTTGAACGGCTTTTCGATGAAATCATAGGCGCCGCGCTTGATCGCGGATACCGCGGTTTCGATATTGCCGTGACCCGAAATCATGACGATCGGCAGTTCGGAATGCTGCTGCTTGAGGCTGTCGAGCAGCTGCAAACCATCAAGCCGGCTGCCTTTGAGCCAAATATCGAGGAAAACGAGATTAGGCCGGCGCGCAACCACGGCGGCAAGCGCCTCGTCGCTGTCGCAGGCCATGCGGGTGCCATGGCCCTCGTCCTGCAGAATGCCAGCGACCAGCTCGCGGATATCCGCCTCATCGTCGACGATCAGGATATCGGATGCCATCGTGTTCGCAATAATTGATCGGCGGCGGGTGAATGTCCCACTGCAGATAACGCAAATAATTAACGCGGCCCCTCAGGGCCGGCCGCCGGGGATGGTGGTGGTGTGGTATTTTCAGTGCGAGATCCCTGCCCCGCGTTTTCGCGATCGGGCTGGCGAGCCGCATAATCGGGGCTGGCAGCTTGAACAAT
>JBKPIZ010000423.1:0-9112 GCA_046730495.1 Pseudomonadota bacterium | reverse complement strand
GCGATATGCCACCCGGCGAATGCGAGGTAGCCAATTTTTCTAACACCGCGAGTGCTGCGCGCGGCGTTATCAGGGAACGCCGCCCGCCTCGACGCGACCACCGGACCAGTGCATGAAAGGGCCATGCCCGGAGCAGGCACTGATACAAGCAGGAATTGGAGCGCCCACCGCGGCCCGATTGTGGTCTTGGTCGAGCCGCAGCTCGGCGAGAATATCGGCGCTGCCGCTCGCGCCATGGCGAATTTCGGCTTGTCGCAGCTCCGTCTGGTCAATCCGCGGCAGGGCTGGCCCAATGACAAAGCCCGCATGATGGCGACCGGGGCGGGCCGGGTGCTCGACGAAGCGCTGGTTTACCCGACACTTACGGCCGCCATTGCCGATTGCAGTTTCGTTCTGGCCACGACCGCGCGCGCCCACGATCAGGCCAAACCCGTCGTCGGGCCGGCCGAGGCGGCGGGTCTCGTCGCGCCAAGGATTGGCGCGGGAGAAAACATCGCCGTCCTGTTCGGACGCGAGCGCAACGGGCTCGAAAATGACGAGGTCGCGCTGACCGATGCCATTGTGACGCTGCCGGTCAATCCGGCTTTCGCATCGCTTAACCTGGCGCAGGCGGTGGTAATCGTCGCCTATGAATGGTTCAAGCTTGTGAGCGCCGGCAAATTGCCGTTCGCGATGCCGAACAAATCGGCCCCCGCCGGAAAGCAGCAGCTCCTTGCTTTCTTCGAAAGCGTTGAGCGCGAACTTGAGAAGGTCGAGTTCTTTCGCCCGCCGGACAAGCGCGAGACCATGCAGATCAATCTGCGCAACATTTTTACCCGTATGCAGCCGACGCAACAGGACATCCAGACGCTGCATGGCGTGATCGTGGCGATCGCCGAGGGACGCAAGGGCCCGGCGCGCGGTGGCGTATTGGACGGCGAACAAGCCGAGCTTCTGCGGACGCTGTTGGCCCAGCATGGCGGCGGCCGCATTCCGAAAGAGCGCGGTCCGGTGCGCGGCTTGGCGCGTCTTCTCCGCCGCAATCCGACTGAGGCCGAGCGGACGCTGTGGACTGCGCTCACCAACGATCGCCGCTTTGCCGGCCGCGGTTTTAAACGCCAGACGCCGGTCGGCCAGAACATTTGTGATTTTGTCTCGTTTCCGCTTCGGCTGGTGATCGACCTGGTGCCGCACGAGGAAAGCGATGCGGCCGCCGCGGCACGGACACAAAAGCGCGCTTGGCTTATGGAACGCGATTATCGTGTCGTCGAAATCGCGGCGGGCGAAGTAGAGGCCGACCCCGCGGCAGTGATCGAGCGGTTGGCGCAGTCGCTTAAGCTTTAAGCACTTTCATCGCCGCGGCCGCTCCCGCGCGCAGCATCGACAAGTCGCTCGACACCGCGAGAAATTTAACGCCTCGCTTGGCGAGCGCGACGGCACGTTCGGCGGAATGACAATAGGCGCCGGGAATTTTTTTTGCTTTTTGCGTCGCGGCGATGAGATTGTCGAGTTCGCGCTCGACATCCTTCGACAATGGATCGACGGTTTTGCCGTCCGAAAGCGCGATCGACAGATCCGACGGGCCGAGAAAAAAGCCGTCGATGCCAGGCGTGGCGATGATCGCGTCGAAATTCTCAAGCGCAGTGCGGGTCTCGATCATGGCGAGCGTGACGATATGATCGTTAGCTTCGCGCAAATAGACCGATTGGTCGGTAAGACCCGCAAGCGTGGTCGCGCGGTGCGGCCCCCAACTGCGCTCTCCGATCGGCGGGAACTTGGCCGCTCCGGCAAAAGCGCGCGCATCGGCGGGCGTATTGATCATCGGCGCGATGATGCCCTCGGCGCCGAAATCGAGCACCCGGCTGACCAGCGCGAAATCGCCGAACGGCACGCGCACCAGCGGCGCGGCGCCGCCCTGACGAATGGCGGCAATGCCGGCGAGAATTCCATTGACGTCCCAAAGCCCGTGCTGGCTTTCGATCGCCACTGCCGCAAAACCGTCGCGCGCGAGTGTTTCCGCAACCAGCGGGTAGGGCAGCCCGCACCAGCCGGAGAATACGGTTTCGCCGGCGTGCAGCCGGTTCGCCAGCGTGAAGGCCGAAATCGCCATCTTTGGACTACCGGCCGGCTTTGATGTCGATGATGGCCGTCGCCATCAACTCGGTCATGGTGCGGGTAATCTGGTGCTCGGACTGGGTGATGCCCTTGGCTTCGAGATCGTTGCGGATCTTCGCAATCACGGCGCGGTCGCCACCTTGCTCGAACTCCGCCAAGACGATCGAGCGTGCATAGTTCTCCGCCTCGGCACCACTCAAGCCGAGTTTTCCCGCCGCCCATAGACCCAGCATCTTGTTACGGCGCGCGGTGGCCTTGAATCTGAGTTCCTCGTCGTGCGCGAACTGCTTCTCGAAGCCCTCTTCGCGCTTGTCGAATGTCGTGGTCATTGTCGTCGCCTTTGCCCGCCAATGGGGAACCGCGGATAAGCGCAAATCACTTGCGCCTTGCATATCGAGGCTAGCGCGTCAAGGCAACGGCTGTCTGTCTTGCACAATGACGCTGCGACTTCGGCGTGCGGGTCTTTGTCGATTGTACTCCGCTTCACGTTCGGCTAGCTTTCCTGTTGCGGAGGGGCCGCTGAGTTGAGTCGCGCCCACTATCGCCGCCGCGGATCTCGACATATCCGAATTGGAGCCACGGCATTACAATGGATTTCACCAAACCCCGGTACACTCCGATGAGCCGCCGTCGCCGCATTTACGAAGGCAAGGCGAAGGTCCTCTACGAAGGGCCCGAGCCCGGAACATTAATCCAGCACTTCAAGGACGACGCGACCGCCTTCAATGCCAAAAAGCATCAGGTGATCGAGGGCAAGGGAGTCCTCAACAACCGGATTTCCGAATACGTCTTCCAGCACTTGAACGATATTGGCGTGCCGACGCATTTCATCCGCCGGCTCAATATGCGCGAGCAATTGATCCGCGAGGTCGAGATCATTCCACTCGAAGTAGTGGTGCGCAACATCGCCGCCGGATCGCTGTCGCAGCGGCTCGGCATTGAAGAAGGCACGCAACTGCCGCGATCGATCATCGAGTTTTATTACAAGAACGACCAGCTCAACGACCCGATGGTCTCGGAGGAGCACATCACCGCTTTCGGCTGGGCGACGCCGCAGGAAATCGACGACATCATGTCGCTCGCGATCCGCGTCAACGACTTCCTCTCCGGTCTGTTCCTCGGCGTCGGCATCCGCCTGGTCGATTTCAAAATGGAGACCGGCCGGCTGTGGGAAAATGACCTGATGCGCATCGTCGTGGCGGATGAGATTTCGCCGGATTCGTGTCGGCTGTGGGATATCAAATCGAACGAAAAGCTCGACAAGGACCGTTTCCGGCGCGATCTGGGAGGACTGGTCGAAGCCTATACCGAAGTGGCCAAGCGGCTCGGCATCATGAGCGAGGGCGAGCGGCCGCAAGGGACCGGGCCGGTCCTGGTCAAAGGTTGAGCTTTCGCCGGCCGGCGGCGAACCCTTTCGCGGTCTTCCGGCGCTGGGCTTTTCCCCAGCGTATCCGCCATCGGCTCCCTGTATTGCGGCGGCGCCGATTCATACTTATTCAGTGAGCTATGAAGGCGCGCGTCACTGTCACGCTCAAGCCCGGTATTCTCGATCCGCAAGGCAAGGCCATCGAAGGCGCGCTGCGCTCGCTTGGCGTTGGCGGGGTGACCAGCGTGCGGCAGGGCAAAGTCTTCGACATCGAAATCGAAGGTGGTGATCGCGCCGGTGCCGAGGCGGCGCTCAAAAGCGCCGCCGAGAAGCTTTTGGCCAATACCGTGATCGAGAACTACCGGATCGAAATGCGCTGACAATGGAGGTCTACCGGCTGCGATGAGATCGGCTGTCGTCGTCTTCCCCGGAATCAACCGTGACCGCGACATGGCGCGTGCGCTGCGGTTGATCTCAGGGCGCGAGCCGGATGCGGTCTGGCACGCCGACACCGCGCTGCCGCCCGGCACCGATCTCGTGGTCCTTCCCGGCGGCTTCTCCTACGGCGACTATCTGCGCTGCGGCGCGATCGCCGCCCGTGCGCCGATTATGGACGCGGTGCGCGGTTTCGCCGCTAAAGGCGGACTTGTCCTGGCGATATGCAACGGCTTCCAGATCGCCTGTGAAGCGGGATTGTTGCCGGGCGTATTGATGCGCAATGCCCAGCTACGCTTCATTTGCCGCGACGTCTATTTGCGGGTCGAGCGCTCCGACACACCGTTTACCCGCGGCTATAATGCCGGGCAGGTGATCCGGGTCCCGGTCGCGCACGGCGAAGGAAATTACATTGCCGATGGGGAGACCATCGCGCGACTCGAAGGCGAGGGCAGGGTGCTGTTCCGCTATTCGTCGCCCGACGGCATGATCGATCCGAACTGGAATCACAACGGCGCGATGAACGGCATCGCTGGCATTATCAATGCGCGTGGGAATGTGCTTGGGATGATGCCGCATCCGGAAAATCACGTCGAAGCCTCAATGGGCCGGACCGACGGCCGCGGCCTGTTCGCGGGGCTGGTCGATCATTTCAAGGTAGCGGCGTGACGCGCTCGCTCGAATCGACACCACTGTGATCTCCAACGAGCCAGCCATCACCCCCGAACTGATCGCCGAGCACGGGCTCACGCCGGAGGAATACGAGCGCATTCTGAAGCTTCTCGGCCGCGCGCCAAGCTTCACTGAGCTCGGAATTTTCTCCGCAATGTGGAACGAGCACTGCTCGTACAAATCGTCGAAAATTCATCTGCGCACGCTGCCGACCAAGGCACCGTGGGTGATTCAAGGACCTGGCGAGAACGCCGGCGTCATCGATATCGGCGATGGGCTTGCCGTCGTGTTCAAGATGGAGAGCCATAACCATCCAAGCTATATCGAGCCTTACCAGGGTGCTGCGACCGGCGTCGGCGGCATTTTGCGCGACGTCTTTACGATGGGCGCGCGGCCGATCGCCTGCCTCAATGCGCTGTCGTTCGGCGATCCCAAACATCCAAAGACGCGTGCCCTGGTTGCCGGTGTGGTCGCCGGCATCGGCGGCTACGGCAATTCATTCGGCGTGCCGACGGTCGGCGGCGAAGTGCGCTTCGATCGGCGCTATGACGGCAATTGCCTGGTCAACGCCATGGCGGTCGGTCTCGCCGAGACCGATAAGATCTTCTACGCCAAGGCAACCGGCGTCGGCATGCCGATCGTTTATCTCGGATCGAAGACCGGCCGCGACGGCATTCACGGCGCCACCATGGCATCGGCCGAATTCGGCACCGATGCCGAGGAAAAGCGGCCGACGGTTCAGGTCGGCGATCCGTTCTCGGAAAAACTCTTGCTCGAAGCCTGCCTCGAAATCATGGCCAAGGGTTGCGTGATCGCCATTCAGGACATGGGCGCGGCGGGCCTGACCTGCTCGGCGGTCGAGATGGGCGCCAAAGGCGATCTCGGCGTCGCGCTCGATCTCGACAAGGTGCCGTGCCGTGAAGCCGGCATGAGCGCCTATGAGATGATGCTGTCGGAGAGCCAGGAGCGCATGCTTATGGTGCTCAAGCCGGATAAGGAGCGGGAGGCCGAGGCGATCTTCCGCAAATGGGGACTCGATTTCGCTGTCGTCGGCGAGACCACACCGACCAAGCGCTTCGTCGTGCGCCACGCCGGCGCGACCGTCGCCGACCTGCCGATCAAGGAGCTTGGCGATGAGGCGCCGGTCTATCGGCGGCCATTTGCCGAACGCCGCAATCAGCGCGAACTCGACGCCGGTTCCATCAAGGCGCCTGTTGCGGTGGCGGACGCCCTCGAAACACTGCTCGGCTCGCCGGATTTGTGCAGCAAACGATGGGTGTGGGAGCAATACGATCACGTCATTCTCGGTAATACCGTGCAGCGGCCGGGCGGCGACGCTGCGGTCGTCCGGATCAATGACGGTCCCAGGGCGCTGGCGCTGACCGCTGATGTCACTCCGCGCTTTTGCGAAGCCGACCCGTTTGAAGGCGGCAAGCAAGCGGTCGCCGAAGCGTGGCGCAATCTCAGCGCAGTCGGGGCGCGGCCGCTGGCGGTCACCGACAATCTTAATTTCGGCAATCCCGAGCGGCCGGAGATCATGGGGCAGTTCGTCGACTGCATACGCGGCATCGGCGAAGCCTGCCGTGCGCTCGACTTCCCCGTCGTCTCCGGCAATGTCTCGCTCTATAACGAGACCAACGGGCGCGCCATTCTACCGACGCCGACGATCGGCGGCGTCGGTCTGCTCGATCAATTTACGAAATCGACGACGATCGCGTTCAAGAGCGAGGATGAGGCGATCTTTCTGATCGGCGAGACTCGCGGCTGGCTTGGGCAATCGGTGTATTTGCGCGACCTGTGCGGCCGGGAGGAGGGCGCTCCGCCGCCGGTGGATCTCGCCGCTGAGCGGCGCCATGGCGGCCTCGTGCGTGGCTTGATAAGGGATGGATTGATTACGGCGGCGCACGATGTTTCCGATGGCGGTCTTCTGGTCGCGCTCGCGGAAATGGCGATCGCGTCGGGGATCGGCGCGGTATTAGAACCGCCACCGGGCGTTCTCGCTCACGCATTCTGGTTCGGCGAGGATCAGGCGCGTTACGTAATCACGACCAAACAGTCACAGCTCGTGCTCGAGCGGGCGAAGGCGGCTGGCGTGCCGCTCGTCCCGCTTGGCGCCACTGGCGGCGCGCTTCTCGCTCTCACCGGAGAACGGCCGCTGCGGCTTGACGATCTTAAACGCCGCTTTGAGGCTTGGCTCCCAGCCTACATGGCCGGCGCGAGCTGACCCAGAGCCTATTCACTCACTCACCCGCGCCAGCGCCTGATAGCAGGTCGGCGACAGTTGCTGCGCATTCGCGGCGAGGCAAGAAAGGATTTTGCCGCCGCCGGCAGGCACTCCCGCGCACAATCTTTGCTGTTCGGGACGGCATTGCGCGAGGATCATAAGCGCCCTCCGCGGCAGCATCGGGCGTATCGGCCCAAGCGGTGCCACCGCTGGCGCCGCGGTTGGTGCCGACGCCGATCCGCTGGCCGCTGCAGATGTGGCGGCCGGTGTCGTCGTCGCGCGCATTCCAGTCGTGGTTTTCCGGGTCGGCCCAGTTGCCGGCGTTTTTGTTGATGGCGATGCAGCTGCGACCGGCTGTGCGGGCGCCGAAGCATCGCTCGGTTTAGGTGGAGTTGCCGACGTTGCAGCGGGCGCTGCGGTATCGGAAGCTGGTGTCGCGATCGCGTTGACCGCGCTGCGGCAGGGCGGCGACAACTTAGGTTCATTGCGCAGAAGGCATTCCAGCGCCTCCTTGCCGCCAGGTTGCACGCTCGCACAATTGGCCATGAAATCCGAGCGGCAGGCGGAGCGTAGCGCGTCACGCTGTGCTTGGGTCGGCTGCTGCGCTGCCGCTGGAGCGAGTGTTAGCGCTACGAAACAGCCCGCCACCAGTGAAGATCTGAACATTGAAACCCTCCCTGGCATATTCGGGCCTTCAAGAATCCCCGCCATCGCATTGGACGTCCAGCGGGCGAGGGGCATTCTTGCCGCAGCCTCTCTTTGCCGGGCGATGCTCATTCTGCTAGTTGAGGTGAACGTTGGGCGGCGACTTAATCCAGTGAGGTAGCGCGCATGCCTATGGCTGCGAGCGACATCGAGCGATTAATCCGTGCCCGGATACCGGACGCGGAGGTAACGATTCGGGATCTAGCCGGGGATGGCGACCACTACGCCGCGACGGTCATTGCCGAATCGTTTCGCGGCAAATCGCGCGTCCAGCAGCATCAGATCGTCTATGAAGCACTGAAGGCGGAAATGGGCGGCAAACTGCACGCCCTGGCGTTGCAGACGGGCACGCCGGATCGGTAATCTTCGGCCTTATTGCGATCATCAAAGTGGCGGGAACGCGATAGGACAGCGATTGCGCTGGGTCCCCCCGCTGCCTGCAGTGCCGCCATGAGCCTTGCGGGTGGGCTTTGCGCGCCGATTCGGCTACATATATGCCAAATGGATTCCGGCGCTGGCGGTAGCCGCGCGCCGCCAGCGAGGACAAGCGCAATGGGTATCGAGCAGTTCATTGATAATGAGGTCAAGGCCAACAATGTCGTACTGTTCATGAAGGGCACGCCGCAATTTCCGATGTGCGGCTTTTCGGGACAGCTCGTACAGATTCTCGATTACCTGGGCGTCCCCTATAAGGGCCTCAATGTGCTCGAGAACGAGGAGCTCCGCAGCGGCATCAAATCCTACTCCAATTGGCCGACGATTCCGCAACTTTACGTGAAGGGTGAGTTTGTCGGCGGTTGCGACATCGTGCGTGAGATGTTCCAGGCAGGCGAGCTGCAGTCCTTGCTCAAGGACAAAGGCATTCCGGTGAGGGAAAACACGGCCGCCTAGCGGCTACAGCCGCGATTATCGCATTCGATTGGCGAGCAGAACGATCAGCGCCAGCACCAGCGCCAGGCCCACGAGGCTTTGCGCGGGGATGTTTGCGGCAAACTTCAAAACGTTGTTGGCGACCCCGGAGACAAAAACGCCGGACGAATCCGGCCCGAGGATCAAATAAATCAAAACGACGGAAACGACCGTCAGAAAGCCGATTTCAACGAAGACCCAAAGGTATTGTTTGGCCTTCAGCAGATAATCCAGCATAGCACGCCCTCATAGAGCGATTGCTGATAACAGAACCGCCCTAGCCCGCGATCATGCTTCTGCGGCGCCGGGTGGAGAGCTTCTCCACCCGAACGCCGTGCGGATTTCTCGCGTTGCCGAACGCTGCTTCAGGCCACCTTCCGTCCCGAAAACAGCCAGAGAATCACGCCAAGCGTGATCAGTCCCACGAGTCCGGCGTCGCCCAATCCCTTCACCAACCCCATGATGTTGTTGGTGACATTGCCAAAGAACGGCAAGTTGGCGCCGACCAAAAGCGCCGCGACGATCGCCAGCGCCAGCAGCATCAGCCCAATTTCGGTTAGCGACCCGATCCACCCCTTGATTCTTTGTAAAGGGCTCCAGCATTGGCGCGACATTGCAACATTGCGCAGCCTATCGCAGCCTAGCGCGAGTTGTGCCAAATCCATCGGCACAACATCATCGTTTCTAGTTGCGGTCTGGTGCAGGGC
>JBKPIZ010000422.1:0-21185 GCA_046730495.1 Pseudomonadota bacterium | reverse complement strand
ACGGCGGTTTTCGGAAAAGATCATGCTCGAACAACAAGCTAAAGCGAAATAGGCAAATCAATCTAAAATCATTTCGCTTTAGGTTACGACCTGAATGCGACAGCTGCGGCATGCCGGCGTCACAATTCGCCCGCTGAGCTTTGCGGGGAGCCGCCGTTAACCCATTCAACCGCGATGGTAAGGGTGGCCGGCGAGAATGGTGCCGGCGCGATAGATCTGTTCGAGCAGCATGATGCGGACGAGCTGATGCGGCCAGGTTGCCGCGCCAAAGGCCAAGACGTGCCTGGCCCGTCCGCGCAGGCTTTGCGTGATGCCGTCGGCCCCGCCAATCACGAAACACAGGGCGGCGTGGTTCTCCTCGCGGCATTTTTTCAGCAGTGCGGCCAGTCCAGGGCTGTCGATATTCTCGCCGGCGGAATCGAAAACAACAATCACGGCGCCATCGGGAAGAATGTTGGCGATTGCAATCGATTCTTCGGTGCGGCGCCGCTCCGGCTCGCGGGCCCGGCTCTCGCGGATTTCAATGACTTCGAGCTGACGCAACCCTAACGAACGGCCGAGCGCTTCGGCGCGCTTGCGATAGGCGGCGGCGAGTTCACGCTCGGCCCCCTGCTTCAGCCGGCCGACCGCGGCGACGATCACGCGCATGAGCGAACCTCTTGCCGCCCGTCATTGTCCCAAAATCATTCCGCTTTGGATCATGATAGGCTGGATCAGGATCGCAGGTGAACGGCCGCTTTGGGTAATTGGCGGCACCAGGGATTGGCACAGGTTCATTCCGTGGCGAACAGCACGGCTTCCGGCCGAGCCGGAGCTTCGATCGCAAACCCGAGCGCGAGGAGCTAGCTTGCGCGCCGCGCCGGCCGTCCGGCCATCCACATTTTTTCGAGATTGTAGAAATCTCGCACTTCCGGCCTAAAGACGTGGACGATCACGTCACCGGCGTCGATCAGCACCCAATCGCAATGCGGCATGCCTTCGACCCGGGCGCGAACGCCGACCTTGTGCAAATCTTCGACCACTCGGTCGGCTACCGATCCGACGTGGCGGTGCGATCGGCCGGAAGACACGACCATGTAGTCGCCGATCGAAGATTTGTCTTTGAGATTGATGGTGAGGGTGTCCTCGGCCTTCATGTCGTCGAGGCGGTGGAGGACCAATCGGAGGATCTCCTCGGCGTCAACACGCATTCTGGAGACCGTTTCGGGCGCGCGACGTTCGGCCCGTGGGAGTTCGACTGATGACAGGGTGTTTGATCCTTTCGCTCCGGGTTCCTTATCCAACTTTCCGTATCTTACCGCAGCTTACCGCATTCCTGTGACGCTAAATCGGCACCCGCGTTGCCCAATCGCGTCAGCCCCGCGAATCCCTTACTCGCCAAACATAGTCACGCGGCCTTAACAGTTTCAACCCGCTTCCTTCAAACAACTGTCATTTATGGGCGCTGGAGGGCGCGCGCGGCGCGCAATGCCGTCGACGACAGCGGCGACTTGAGCCCATGCAGATAGATCCAGGCCGGGGGGCGGCGCTGCGGCAGGGTTTTGGCCGCCGATTCGGGGAGCCGCGCCCAGGCCAGGGCTTGTCCGGCGGCGCCGGCCGTCGAATAAAGGCTCGGCCCCAAGCGATCGATCACCGCGATCGGCACCAAGCGGGCAATGTCACGCCAACGCTGCCAGCGATGAAAGCTGCGGAGATTGTCGGCGCCCATGATCCAGACAAAGTGCACACCGGGGCAGCGCCGGATCAGATAGCTGATGGTGGCGAACGTATAGGTGATGCCGAGATCGGCTTCGAGATCGGTCACGTCGATGCGGGGGTGGCGGGCGAGCTTGCGCGCTGCGGCAAGCCGCTCAGCGAGCGGCGCCAGGCCGCTTGTGTCTTTCAGCGGATTACCGGGGGTGACGAGCCACCAGACCCGATCAAGCCCGATCCGCCGCATCGCCAACAGGCAAGCGGCGCGATGCGCGGCGTGTGGCGGATCGAAGGTGCCGCCAAATAATCCAATGCGCATGCCGCGGGCATAGGGGGGCAAAACCGGTCGGCCGCGCCGGTCGAACCGGGTGGCGACCGGGCGCAAGGGAAGCGACTCACCACTCATGACTTTGGAACGAGGCCCCTCCCACCCGTCGCCGGCGGCCGCGCCGGTGATCAATTACGGCCGCGTCTGTCCGTTGCCGCGGATGCGATATTTGAAGCTGGTCAACTGTTCGACCCCGACCGGTCCACGGGCGTGGAGCCGTCCGGTGGCAATGCCAATCTCGGCGCCGAAGCCAAACTCACCGCCGTCGGCGAACTGCGTCGACGCATTGTGCAGCACGATGGCCGAATCGACTTCGCGCAAAAATTTTTCCGCCGCCTTGCGGTCTTCGGTCACGATGGCGTCGGTGTGATGCGAACCGTAGCGTTCGATATGCGCGATCGCGGCATCGACGCCGTCGACAATGCCGGCGGTGAGAATGGCGTCCAGATATTCGGTGCTCCAGTCTTGTTCGGTCGCCGGCTTGACGCGGCGGTCCACCGCCAACACCGCGGCGTCCCCGCGGATCTCGCAGCCGGCCTCGAGAAGCATCGTGATCAGCGGCTTGAGCAGCTTGTCGGCGCCGGCGCGGTCGACCAACAGCGTTTCGGCGGCGCCGCAAACGCCGGTGCGGCGCATTTTGGCGTTGAGCACGATCGACTTGGCCATGACAAGCTTGGCTTTGCCATCGACATAGACATGGCAAACGCCTTCAAGGTGGGCGAAGACCGGCACCCGCGCCTCAGTCTGGACGCGGCCGACGAGATTTTTCCCGCCGCGCGGCACGATCACGTCGATCATCCCATCGAGCCCGGCGAGCATCATGCCCACGGCCTCGCGTTCGCGGGTCGGAACCAACGCGATCGAGGATGCCGGCAACCCGGCTTCGGTCAGGCCTTCGACCATGGCGGCATGAATGGCGCGGCAGGAGCGGAAGCTCTCGGAACCGCCGCGCAGGATCGCGGCATTGCCCGCTTTGAGGCATAGCGCGCCGGCATCCGCGGTGACATTCGGCCGACTCTCATAGATGACGCCAACGACGCCGAGGGGAACCCGGATCCGCTCGATGCGCATACCGTTGGGGCGGTGCCACGACGCCATCACCGCCCCGACCGGATCCTTAAGCTTGCGGATGACATCGATGCCGTCCGCCATGGCCGCGACCCGGCCGCGGTCGAGCGCCAGGCGGTCGAGACAAGCAGGCGTCGCACCGGTGGCCTTGGCGTCATCCCGATCTTCGGCATTGGCCGCCAAGATGGCGGGGGAGGTGGCACGGATGGCTTTGGCCATAGCGGCGAGCGCCCGGTTCTTTTGCGCCGCAGACGCAAACGCCAGCGCCCGGGCGGCGGCCCGGGCATCACGGCCGACCTGCCGCATGGTCGCCGCGAGTGGGGCGCCACCCTCGGCGCCACTCTTGGCGCCACCCTTGGCGGACGAGCGGGTGGTGGAGCCGTCCAGCGCCTTGAGCGGAGCGTTCATGGCCTTGATCCGACTTGCATTCGCCGCGTTTGTAACATGGCCGGCCAAGTCCGGCGAGGCATCGAGCGAGGCGGCCGCCATTCGAGATACGCACAGCAATCCACAACATTCGTGAGTCCGTCACCGAATTTTCGGAACCTGCACGAAATAAGGGGAGTTGCAGCGTGGAGTACTGAACTGGAGAGGGGACCTATGCCTTTATCGCTACGTCACAAGCTTAGCCGTTTGCCGAAGCGTTTTCCGGTTGGAACCACCTTTGTGGTCGAAGGCCGGGCCATCGCGGCGGATGGCAAAAATGATGAAAATTTGCGGGTATTTTCCCGATTTGTCGTGCTGCCAGGCGGCCGCCGCATCGACCTTGGCAGCGATGCAACGGCGCTGACTCGCCGGCGGGCCCGCAGCCGGAACCGGCAAAGGGCCGCGTCCCGGGCCGCCGGCGGGGCAAAAAAAATAGTTAGCGAACGAGGAACAACCCTGCGGCAACGTCGTTGATCTACAGGCGCCGGGCGAAGCCCCCCAGCCCCTCACCCTCAATCACCCGGCGTCGAACCCCGGCCGCATTTGCGGTCGGGGTTCATCTTTTGGGGAACAGTCTGCACGGCACCAGCGCAGGTCCTTGACCACAGGTGTCAAGCTACTCACCGCACCGGCGCGCTGCTTTCATTCCCGGCCGACCACCAGATCGTCGCGATGGACCATTTCGGCCCGGCCGGAAAAGCCAAGGATCGCGTCGATTTCGCCGGAGGATCGGCCGCGGATCTTCTGTGCGTCCTCGGCATCATAGGCGCACAGCCCGCGCCCGATCTCGACCCCGTCCGGACCGCGGATGATCACGGCGTCGCCGCGGGCAAAGCCGCCTTCGATCCGCACCACCCCGACCGGCAGGAGGCTGTTGCCGCGGCGCAGCGCCGCGACCGCGCCGGCATCGATGGTGAGCGTGCCCTTCGGCTCGAGCGCGCCGGCGATCCATTTTTTGCGCGCCGTGACCGGATTGCCGGCGGTGAGAAACCAGGTGCACCGCGCACCGTCTTCGATCGCGCGCAGCGGGTGATCGAGATGACCCGAGGCGATGACCATGTGGGTGCCAGCGGCGGTCGCGATCTTTCCCGCGTCGATTTTGGTCTGCATGCCGCCGCGCGACAATCCCGATCCCGCGGCGCCGGCCATGGCTTCGATTTCGGGCGTGATCCGTTCGACCCGCGGCACGAGCCGCGCGGTGGCGCCGGTCCCGGGCGGAGCGTCGTACAGTCCATCGACGTCGGAGAGCAGCACCAGAAGATCGGCGCTCACCATCGTAGCGACGCGCGCAGCAAGCCGATCATTGTCGCCGTAGCGGATTTCATTGGTCGCGACCGTATCGTTTTCGTTGATGACCGGGACCGCGCGCCATTGCAGCAAGCGGTCGATCGTGGAGCGGGCATTGAGGTAGCGCCGCCGTTCCTCGGTGTCGCCGAGCGTCACCAGCACTTGGCCGGCAGTGATGCCGTGCCGCGACAGCGCTTCGGTCCAGGTCCGCGCCAGCGCGATCTGACCCACTGCGGCGGCGCCCTGGCTGTCCTCAAGCGCAAGCTCGCCCGCGGCGAGCTTAAGCACCGCGCGGCCGAGCGCGATGGCCCCGGACGACACCACCAGAATGTCGCGTTTATCGGCGTGCAGCGCGGCGATGTCGGCGGCCAGCGACGCCAGCCATCTTTCGTTGAGCCGGCCGCCCCCGGCGTCGACCAGGAGCGAGGAGCCGATCTTGACGACGATCCGGCGGAAATCGCCGAGCCGGGGCGTGTTAGTCGCGGATTTCATGGCGGGTTTCTTGGCGGACCATGGCGGGTTTTTACCGCATGACCCGCGAAAGTGGATACCGCTTTCCCGCTTGCTTAACGCGTGGACGTCTCAGGACTTAGAGCTCGGCCTCGTGCTGCAGCAGCGCTTTGTTCTCCAGGCAATAATAGCCGGACAGGCGGCTGACCAGCTTGCGCCGCTTCCAGTCGTTGAGGATGCGGCTGACATTTTCACGGGCAATGCCGGCCATGGCGGCAAGGTCGCTCTGGCCGATCTTCTGGCGGATGACGATGCGGCCGGCGCCGACATCCTGGCCGAAATCTTGCGCCAGTTCGAGCAGCGTGCAGGCGACGCGGCCGCGCAACGGCAAAAAGCTCCCGGCCGCCACCGTCGCGTCGGTTTCGCGCAATCGCGCCGCGATCAAGGTCAGCAGCGACCTGTAGACTTCCGGATGTTTGTTGGCGAATTCCTCGAACGCGCTGCGGCTGAGAAAACTCAACTGCGCCGCGCGCACCGCCACCACGGACGCCGAGCGCGGCAATCCGTCGATCAGCGACAGTTCGCCGACGATGGCGCCAGAACCGAGAAAAGCGAGGATGCGCTCGGTCCCGGCCCGCGACACCATCGTGACCTTGAGCAGTCCATCCTCGACACGATAGCAGCCGTCGCCGGCGTCGCCGGAGAGGAACAAGACCTCGTCGGCTTTAAGCCGGACCGGCGTCGTGTTGCCAAACAGGCTCGCCGAGAGATGCCCGGGCAATCCCGACAGCAGACTTGGATTGTTGCGAGGCAGAGCCATGACGCGTCTCGCGGCTCATTTCTGGCCGGGATCCCATCCCTTTCGCTAACGCAAAGCATGCGGCAGATTTGCGGAAAGGAAAAGCCCGCCCGGACGGTTAGTCCGGAGCGGGCGAGGTTGAACCCGTGGCAGGGTTCTTGGGGTGTATGGGGGACGTGCATCACCCCTTGGACATCATGCGGGTCATTGGAGGTTTGGGGACGGGGGAAACCCGCTGACATCAAACCGAATTTCAGATCACCGTTTGGCGCCACTGTTTTGTTGTTGTCGAAAGTCAATCTAGCGCCCCGCGCAAACCGCGAAGTGACCGACGTCACAGAACGGCGCTTTTCCGTAAATGCTTGATATATGAGGGTTAATTACCCGCAGTCGCGGCCTTCGACCGGCCAGGCGCACTCAGCGCTTGGGCGCGCGAACCTCGACCCCGGCGCGGGCTTCGATCGGCTGCACGACCTGGGTGATGTCTTTGTCGGGACCAAGTTCGTCGCAGGTGAGTGTCAAAAGTGCCGCAACCGCTTCGATCACCTGGATCGGAATGCCAAGCGCTTTGGCCTCGGAAATAAAAAGGTTCACGTCCTTTAGCATCAGGCCCGCGGTGAAGCCCTGATTGAATGTGCGGGGCAAAACGGCTTCGGGGAATTTCTGCTCGGTCGCGGTGCTGCGGCCCGAACTCGCATTGATCACGTCGAGCATGATGCGCGGATCGAGGCCGGCCTTCACGCCCATGACCATCGATTCCGAGGTTGCCGCCGTCGCCGCCGCGGACAGTACATTGTTGCAGAGCTTCATAGTCTGGCCGGCGCCCGGTCGCTCGCCGATGTAGAAGAATTTGCCGATCACCTTGAGCGCGGGCTCGACCGCTTCGACATCCGCGCGCGGACCGGACGCCATCACCGCGACCGTGCCTTTTTCGGCGCCACGCACGCCGCCGGAAACTGGCGCATCGATCTGCACGATGTTGCGCGCGGCAAGCGCCTTGAAGATGCGCTGCGCCATCATCGCGCCGGTAGTGGACAGGTCGACGAAGCGTTTGACGCGGTTGCCTTCGATCACGCCGTCAGGTCCGGTCGCGACTTTGAGAACGATGTCGGGCGTCGGCAGGCTCACCATCACCGTTTCGACCATGTCGGCGACTTCCTTCGGCGAGCGCGCCGCGACGGCGCCGCGGGCAGCGAGATTACCGATCGCTTCCTGGCGCGTGTCGTAGACCACGACCTTATGCCCGGCCTCCACGAGCCGTCGCGCCATGTGGGCGCCCATATTGCCGAGACCGATAAAGCCGATGTCCATCACAGATATCCTTCCACAGATATCCTTCCCGATTTCGTCATGCCTGGCTATGCCCGGCCATGATGTCATTGAACATGCGCCGGCATAAACTCGGCGCGCACTTTATCCGTGTGCTCGCCAACCGCCGGCACCGCTCCGTAGCGGCGCGCGTCGGCGTCATGCCGCGGCGGCGCCGGATAGGACACCGGCCCGCTTGGCGTGCCAACGGTGATACGGCGCAGATGCGGATGATGCGACAGGTCGGCGGGCGTGTTGACGCGAGCAAAGGCGATGTCGGCGGCGGCGAGCTTTTGCTCGAGCTGCGCCGCATCGAGCGTGCCGAACGCTTTCGACACTCTACCATCGGTTTGCGCGCGGCGTTTGACGCGCTCGACATTGGTGGCGAAGTCGGGATCGGCGGCGAGCGCGGCATCGCCGAGAACTTTTTCGGCAAGCACGCGCCATTCGCGGTCATTCTGGATCGAGATGAGAATGGCGACGCCGTCGCGGCTGCGAAACGCGCCATACGGCGAGATCGAGGTATGCGCTAGGCCGATCCGGCGCGGCGGCGCTCCCGCTTCCTGCTGCAACAGCGGCACCGTCATCCAATCGGCCATCGCATCGAACATCGATATCGACAGCGCCGCGCCTTGCCCGCTGCGTTGGCGCGCGATCAGCGCTTCCAGGATCGCCTCATAGGCGTTCATACCGGCGGCGATGTCGACCACCGACACGCCGACCCGGGACGGCTCGCTCGTGCCGGTGACGGACGCAAGACCGGACTCCGCCTGGATCAGCATGTCATAGGACTTGCGCGCCGCCAGCGGGCCGGTTTCGCCGAAGCCTGAAATCGAGCAACAAATCAGCCGCGGGTGTTGGCGCCGCAGGCGCGCGATTTCGAAACCGAGCTTGGCGATCGCGCCCGGCTTCAAATTCTGCACCAACACGTCGGCGCGGGCGATCATCGCCGCAAGCAGCGCCTTGTCGGCGGGCTTGCCGAGATCGAGCGCGACCGATTCCTTGCCGCGGTTGAGCCAGACGAAATAGCTGCATTCGCCATGCACCAGATCGTCATAGCCGCGCGCGAAGTCGCCTTCCGGCCGTTCGATCTTGATCACCCGCGCGCCGGCATCGGCGAGCCGGCACGTGCACATCGGCGCCGCGACCGCCTGTTCGAGCGAAACGACAAGGAGGCCGGAGAGGGGGAGAGTCATGCGCTTCTGCCGGCTGAAATATTTAATACGACCTTGGCAGGCCGAGCACATGCTCGGCGATATAGGACAGCACCAGATTGGTCGAGATCGGCGCCACGGTGTACAGCCGTGTTTCGCGAAATTTACGCTCGATGTCGAATTCTTCGGCGAAGCCGAAGCCGCCATGGGTCTGCACGCACATGTCGGCCGCGGCCCACGACGCTTCGGCGGCGAGATGCTTCGCCATGTTCGCTTCGGCGCCGCAATCGCGCCGGGCTTCGTAGAGCGCGGCCGCTTCGCGGACCATCAGCTCGGCGGCGCGCATGCCGATATAGGCGCGCGCGATCGGGAACTGGACGCCCTGGTTTTGTCCGATCGGCCGGCCGAACACCACGCGCTCGCCGGCATAGGCGGTCGCCTTGGCGATGAACCATTTGGCGTCGCCGATGCATTCGGCCGCGATCAGAATGCGCTCGGCATTCATGCCCGAGAGAATGTAACGAAAGCCTTCGCCTTCGTGGCCGATCACGGACTCGGCCGGGACACGCAGGTTCTCAAAAAAAACTTCCGTCGTGGCGTGATTCATCATGGTGCGGATCGGTCGGATGGTCAGGCCATGGCCTTTTGCTTTCCGCATGTCGACCAGAAACACCGTGAGCCCCGCGGTGCGCGACGCGTTTTGCTCGCGCGGCGCGGTGCGGGCCAGGAGCAGCATCAGATCGGAATGCTCGGCGCGCGAGGTCCAGATTTTCTGGCCGTTGACGATGAAGTGGTCGCCGTCACGCACCGCGGTGGTGCGCAGACTGAGCGTGTCGGTGCCGGACGTCGGCTCGGTGACGCCGAACGCCTGCAGGCGAAGCTCGCCGCGTGCGATCCCCGGCAGGTAGCGTTTTTTTTGTTCAGCGATGCCGTGGCGAAGCAGCGTCCCCATCGTGTACATCTGGGCGTGACAGGCGGCGCCGTTGCAGCCGCAAGCCTGGATCTCTTCCATGATTGCGGCCGCCGCGGTCATCGTCAGCCCGCTGCCGCCGTACTCTTCGGGAATGAGCGCGGCCAGGAAGCCGGCTTTTGTCAGTGCGGCGACGAATTCTTCCGGATAGGCGCGCTCGCGATCGAGGCGCCGCCAATATTCGCCGGGAAAATCCGAGCACAAAGCCCGCACCGATTGCCGGATCGGGGCAAGATCGTCGTGGGCGGAGTCTTTGGTCACGTTTGCCGTCATCGCACTTAACAATCACAACTACTGTTAGGCGCGCAGCTCGGCGCAGCCGTTATTGACCACGATCACGTCGCGCTCGACGACGCGGGAGCGAAAGCTCACGATTTTACCATCGCGCCACATTTCGGTGCGCAGCGTCTCGCCGGGAAACACCGGCGCCGAGAAGCGGCAGGCGAAGCCGACAAGCTTTCCCGGATCATAGCCGCAAAAGGTCCGCAGCACCGCATGACCGGCAATGCCGAAATTGCCGAGCCCATGCATGATCGGCCGCGGATAGCCGGCCTGTTTGGCGATCGCCGGATCGATGTGCAGCGGATTGAGGTCGCCGCTTAGCCGATAGATCAGCGCCGCTTCGGGGCGCGTGACGAGATCGCAAATTGCGTCCGGCGCGCGCGAAGGAATCGGATGCGGCTCAGGTGCCTGGCGCAGCGGCCCGCCGAAGCCGCCGTCGCCGCGGCAGAATGTGGTCTGCGTCACGGTCGCGATCGCCTCGCCGGTCGCCTTGTCCGTCACCTTGCGTTCGCTGAACACCAGTGCGCCTTTGCCCGGACCTTTATCGATGACTTCAATGATGCGCAGCCGGCCGACCACGGTTCCTTTTGCCGCCAGCGGCCGATGCAGCGTGATGCCCTGTTCGCCGTTGACGATCCTGACCCAATCGATGCCGGTGTCGCGCTCGCGCGCCCAAAAGCCGGGATGGCCCAACACGGTGCCCATGGTCGGCAGCACTTTCAGAGTCTTTTCGTAAACGAAGGCGAGTTCATCTTGGTTCATCGGATCGTGGCCAAGCCCGATGCCGAGCGCGTAGAGAATGCAATCCTTCGGACCGTAACTTTGCTCGGCCGGCGGCACTTCGAGCGCCATCAGTTTGTCGTAGACGATCGCCATCACACCGGATCCCAGGAGAACACGTCGCCGGAACGCTCCAGTGGCGTGAACGACGGCGCGAATGCGCCCTTGAGCTGCGCATCGAGCTTTTCCGGCGTCCAGCCGTCGGAGCGATGGATCGTCCGGATCGGCCGGTTCTGGTTGAACAAATAAATCTCATTGTTGCGCACCGAAAAAATCTGCCCGGTGACGCCTTCGGCGCGATCGGAAGCGAGATAGACCGTCAGCGGCGCGATTTTCTCCGGCGTCATTTCCCGAATGCGGGCGACGCGCTCCCTTTCCTGTTCGGTTTCGGCCGGAATCGAATCGATCATGCGCGTCCAGGCGAACGGCGCGATGCAGTTGGAGCGGACATTGAACCGCGCCATGTCGAGCGCGATGCCGCGCGACAGTCCGACGATGCCCATCTTCGCCGCCATGTAATTGGCTTGGCCGAAATTGCCGACAAGCCCGGACGTCGAGGTCATGTGCACGAAGCTGCCGGAATTCTGCTCGCGAAAATGCGACGCACAGGCGCGGCTCATGGCGAAGCTGCCGTGCAGATGCACATTGATGACGTCGGACCAGTCCGACCAGCTCATGCGATGGAAGATGCGGTCGCGCAGGATGCCGGCATTGTTGACAACGATGTCGACGCGGCCGAAGGCATCGAGCGCCGCCGCGACGATTTTCTCGGCATTGCCCGGATCGCTGATCGACAGTGTCGAGGCGATTGCGGCGCCGCCGGCCTTCTTGATCTCGTTGACGACCGTCTGTGCCGGGCCGGCATCGGTGCCGGCGCCGTCAAGGCTGGCGCCGATATCGCAAACCACGACCCGCGCGCCCTCCTGCGCCAATAATAACGCGATGCCGCGGCCGATTCCGCGTCCTGCGCCGGTAACGATCGCGACTTTGCCCGCAACGATATTCGTCATTTGCAATGAGCCCCCTTCTTTTAATTGTCACCCCCGTGCTTGACACGGGGGTCCATGCAGCCATGCCGCCCTATGGATTGCCGGGTCAAGCCCGGCAATGACGATGACAATAACCTTACCCCCAAACCTCGCGCGCGACCTCGCCGATCATGCGCAGCTTCGCCCATTGCTCGTCCTCGGCGAGAATATTGCCTTCCTCGGTCGAGGCGAAGCCACATTGCGGCGACAGACAAAGTTGATCGAGATCGGTGAAACTGGCGGCTTCCTCGATGCGCCGCTTGATTGCGTCTTTGCCCTCCAGCGCGCCGGTCTTGGTGGTGACGAGGCCCAGCGCCGCGACGCGGCCCTTCTGCAGACGGGCCAGCGGCTCGAAGCCGCCGGCGCGCGCGGTATCGTATTCCATGAAGTAACCGTGCACCTTGATGCGGTCAAACAGCACTTCCTGCATCGCGTCGTAGCCGCCGGCGCCCATGACGGTCGATTTGTAGTTGCCGCGGCTCAGATGCATGGTCACCGTCATGTCCGGCGGAATATCGGAGAGCGCGACATTGATGAGATCGCCGTAGATGATGCCGAGCGTCTGAGGATCGTCGCCGCGATCCTTCATCTGCTGGCGGTATTTCGGATCGCACAACATGGCGATGAAGACTTCGTCGAGCTGCAGGTAGCGGCAGCCGGCATCGGCGAAGGCGCGCACCGCCTTGCGATAGGCTTGGCCGAGGTCGGCAAAGAAATTGTCGAGCTTCGAATAGACGGATTTATCGATCGGCGTTGGCACCGGACGGCCGTAGAGCGCCGATGGCGCCGGAATGGTCATTTTCGGCGTACGGGTAGTATTGGCTTTGACGAATTTGAAATGCTCGATCATCGGATGGCCGGAAAAGCCGAGCTTGCCGGTGACTTTCACGCCCTCATTGCGCGTCGTCACCGCGGCAAACGCGATACCGGCATCCATGACGTGGCGCTCGACACCGTCGAGGCCCCACAGGAAATCGAGATGCCACCACGAGCGGCGAAAATCACCGTCGGTGATCGACTGCAATCCGGCTGCCTCCTGTTTCTTGATGACGTCCTTGATCTCGCGATCCTCGACCGCTTTGAGTTCGGCGGCGCCGATCTCGCCTTTGGCGCGTTTCTCGCGCGCGGCTTTGAGCGCCGCCGGCCGCAACAGGCTGCCGACATGATCGGCGCGAAACGGCGGCTTGGTTCGTTGCGTCATGGTTTGCTCCCTCATATTCACCTCTCCCCGCACGCGGGAAGAGGGAGGATTACCCCCACACCTCCTGCGCGATCTCCACAATCATGCGCAGCTTGGCCCATTGTTGGTCCTCGGCCAGAACGTTGCCTTCCTCGGTCGAAGCGAAGCCGCATTGCGGGGAGAGGCACAGCTGGTCGATATCGACAAACTTTGCCGCCTCGTCGATCCGGCGCTTGATCTCATCTTTGTTTTCGAGCGTGCCGGTCTTGGACGTGACCAGCCCAAGCACCACCGTTTTGCCCTTGGGCACAAAACGCAACGGCTCGAAGCCGCCGGCGCGCGCGGTGTCATATTCCATGAAATAGCCGTGCACGTTGATGGTGTTGAACAATAGTTCCGCGACCGGTTCGTAGCCGCCGCTGGCGACGAAATTGGAGCGAAAATTGCCGCGGCACAGATGCATGGTGATCGTCATGTCGGTTGGAAGATCCGCAATGGCGGCGTTGATCATGCCCGCGTAAGTCGCCGGCAAGCGCGCCGGATCTTCGCCGCGATCGGAGATGAAATTGCGCAAAGACGGATCGCAGAGATAAGCGAGATTGACTTCATCAAGCTGCAGATAGCGGCAGCCGGCATCGACGAATGCGCCTGCCACCTTGCGGTAGGATTGGCCGAGATCGCGATAGAAATCCTCCATCGCCGGATAGAGCGTTGCCGGCACCGCATCGCGGCCGTAGCGGAAATGCAGCGACGACGGCGACGGAATGGTCATTTTCGGCGTGTGCTTGGTATGCGCACGCAGAAACTTGAAATGCTCGATCATGGGATGCGGCTTGTAGCCGCCGAGCTTGCCGGTCAAGCGAAGCAGTACCGCGCGCGGCTGCGGGCCGCTCGTTTGAAACTTGACCTTGCGCTCGCCGGCATAGGACTCGACGCTGTCCAGCCGTTCGAGGAAGTCGATGTTCCACGACACGCGGCGGTATTCGCCGTCGGTCACCGATTGCAATCCGGCCGCTTCCTGCTTCGCGATCACGCCGGCGACTTCGCGGTCTTCGATCGCCTTGAAAGCTTCGACGTCGATTTCGTTGCGCGCCCGCCGCTCGCGGGCCGCTTTAAGCGCCGGCGTGCGCAGCAGACTGCCGACATGGTCGGCGCGAAAAGGCGGGGTGGTGCGTTGGGTCATAATTACTCTTGTATCTACCTCTCCCCGTGCACGGCGACAGGCAGAACTACCCCCACACCTCCTCGGCGAGTTCGACGATCATCTTAAGCTTCGCCCACTGTTCGTCCTCCGCGAGGATGTTGCCTTCCTCGGTCGAGGCGAAGCCGCATTGCGGCGACAAACAGAGTTGATCCAGCGCGATGTATTTTGTGGCTTCGATGCGCCGCTTGATCTCATCCTTGTTCTCGAGCGTGCCGGTCTTCGACGTGACCAGCCCGAGTACGAGCTGCTTTTTGCCTTTGGGAAAGAACCGCAGCGGCTCGAACCCGCCGGCGCGGTCGCTGTCGTATTCGAGAAAGTAGCCGTCGAAATTGGTGTGTCCCAGCAACTGCTCGGCGACAAAGTCATAGCCGCCCGAGGCGATGAAGGTCGAGCGGAAATTGCCGCGGCAGGAATGCATGGTGATCGCCATGTCGGCGGGCTTGGCTTGCAATGCGGCAGTGGTGAGCCGCGCATAGCGCGCCGGCAGGCTGTCGGGATCGTCGCCGCGTTTCTTTGATTGCGCCCGTTCGTTCGGGTCGCACAGCATTGACCAGGCGGTGTCGTCGAGCTGCAAATAGCGGCAACCGGCGTCATAGAAGGCGCGGATCGCGGCGCGATAAGCATTGGTGAGGTCGTCGAAGAATGCATCGAGGTCGGGATAGACCTCTTTTGAGATCGCGGTGCGGCCCTGGCGGAAATGCAGCGTGCTTGGCGCCGGTATCGTCATTTTCGGCGTCACGCTGGTATGCGCTTTGAGAAACTTGAAGTGATCCAGCATCGGATGGCGGCAAAGCCGATTTTGCCGTCGATCTTGATGGTCTCGGCTTTGGTCTGCACGCCGTGGAATTGGATTCCGTGATCGGTCGTGTAGAACGTCACACCCTCAAGTCCGGGGAAAAAATCGAAATGCCACCGGGCGCGGCGAAACTCGCCGTCGGTGGCAAGCTTGAGCCCGGTCTGTTCCTGCTTGGCGATCGCCTTTTCGATCTCGCGATCTTCGATCGCGCGCAGCGCCGCGGCGGTGATCTCGTTGCGCGCGCGTTGCTCGCGCGCCGGTTTGATCGCTGCCGGTCGCAACAGTGCCGGGACCGCTCCTTCTTCGCGGCGACAGCGTCGCCTTTCCGCCCGGCGGCTGCGCCTATCTGCACCGGCATCAGGGGCCCGGCATCCGCTGCCTGATCGAGGGCGGCATCCGTATCGACACTCACGGCCGCTCCACCTCCTATGGCCCGGGCAGCGCCTGGTATGAGACCGGACCTGACGGCGTGTTCGCACAGGCCGCCGACCGTCCGACGCGCTTTGTCCGGGTGATGATTCTGCCGCGCGCCTATCTCGGCAAAAGCTCGGTCGAATATCTGAACGAAGAGGACAAGGCGAAGCCGAAGTCGCAGAGCTATAAGATCTTCGTCGATATGCCGATTCAGTGATCAGGAATCAGGAGTCAGGGATCAGTTTTTCTTCCTGATACCTGATTGCTGATACCTGAATTCCTGAGAATCAGTGATCAGAAATCAGGAGTCAGGGATCAGTTTTTTTCTTCCTGATACCTGATGTCTGATACCCGATTCCTGCTAATCACACCGGCTTGTAATTGCGGTCGACCGGCACGTCGATCAAAAGCGGCGCGTCGCTTTTCAAACCTTTCGCGATGAGATCGGTGGCATCGTGCACGCGCGCTGCACGTTGGGCGGCAACGCCAAGCGAGCGCGCGAGACCGACATAATCGATAACCGGATCGGTCAGCTCCATGCCGACAAAGCGGTCGACCTGGGCGGCGAGCCCGCGCTGCGCCACCAGACGCTGCTTGAGAATGCGATAGGAGCTGTTGTTGAGGATGACGAACACCGCCGCGATGCGCTCGTGCGCGGCGGTCCACAACGCCTGGCAGGTGTACATGGCGCTGCCATCGCCGACCAGCGCCAGCACCGGGCGATCCGGCAAAGCAAGCTTGACGCCAAGCGCCGCCGGCAAGCCCCAGCCGATGCCGCCGCCGCGCAGGCCATAAAAGCTCTGCGGATCGTCACTGCGGATGAGCGAGCGGATTCCGGCGCCTGACGAAATGGTCTCATCGATCACGACGGCGTCTTTCGGCAGCATCTCGCCGATGGCGTTGAGAAGCGACAGCGGCTGCACCGGAGTCTGTCCCGCCATCGCGCGCGCCTTGGCCTTGAGCGCGTCGCGCTCGGCAAGCGTCGCCGCTTTGGCCGCATCGAGGCGCTCGCGCGCGGCGCCGCGCGCGCCACTCGACATCGCTTTGCGGAGAGCCTCGGTGATATCGGGCAGTGTGGTTTTCGGATCGCCGAGAATCGCGACCTGCGGCGGATAATTCTTGCCGAGCTCCCAGGGATCGGTGTCGAGATGAATGAGCGTCAAGCCGGCCGGCATCGGCTCGATATCGGACGGCAAGGACAGCGTGAACAGATCGCCGCCGACCGAGAACAGTACGTCATATTGTTCGAGCGTTTTGCGGATCGGTCCCTGCATGCGCGTCATCGCGCCGCGAAACAAGGGATGCGACGCCGGAAACGATGCGGTCGACGGCACGAGCTCGCTATAGACCGGCGCGCCCAGGAGTTCGGCGAGTTCAATGAGTTCGGCATGCGCTTTCGAGCGCGCCACCGCATCGCCGGCAACGATCAGCGGCCGCTTGGCTTCGGCGAGGATCGTCGGGGCTTGTTTCACCGCCGCGGGGTCGCCGCGCATTGGGGCGGCGACCCGCGTCGGCGCCAGCAGATCGATCTCGCCCTCGGCTTTGAGAATGTCGCCGGGCAGCGACAAGAACACGGGGCCAGTCGGCGGCGCCAGCGCTGTCTTCGCCGCGCGGTGGACGAGCCGCGGCAGATCGGCGAGGCGATGCACTTCGGCCGACCATTTCACCAGCGGCCGCGCGATCGGCGGCAGGTCGGCCCACAGAATGGGTTCGGTGGTGTTGAAGTCCTGATCGTGCTGTCCGGCGGTGACCAGGATCGGGCTGCCGGCCTTCTGCGCGTCGTAGAGCATGCCCATCGCATTGCCGAGGCCGGGCGTGACGTGGAGATTGACTACCGCCAGCTTGCCGGAGGCCTGGGCGTAGCCGTCGGCCATGCCGATCACGCTCGCCTCCTGCAAAGCGAGCACGTAGCGCAGCTCGTTTTCGACCGCGAGCGCATCCATCAGCGGCAATTCGGTGGTGCCGGGATTGCCGAACAAAATCTCGACGCCCTCCTGCTTGAGCAACTCAAGGAAGGCGCGTTTTCCACTCATTGCGGGCAAGGTGTTTCCTCCAGCGCGGAATGCGGACGGTCATACTCGCAGATTTGCGCTGGGGTTAGCTACGCCGGATTTGCTTGGCCGGGTTACTGCTGGCCAGAGCGCGGCGCGCCTGTGATCCAGGTTGCAATCGAACGGACCGCTTTTGAAGAACGTTATGGATAGCGACGGCGAAGTTCCGCGGTATAGACTCGATATTGCTGTTCTAACGTATTGATCGTCTGGGCATTCGAGACGCGGTTTGTTCGGGTGCCAGCCTTAGACCCGGTCTTCGATTCAGACATCTGACGGACAAGGTCCGCCATCGCCTCTGTATTTTGAGAAATCGCACGCCACAACTCGTCGTCGGTCATATTTGCGCACTGCATTTACCCAGTCCTCGAAGCTGCTGCCTCATTTGCCGCGGATTGTGCGCCGATCGAGCTAAAAACCACTTAATGCCCTTGAGCAGAGTCGGGGGGACATCGTCTGCCTTCCTAGTTGTCAGCTAAATTCGATACAATCGGCGCACCGCAGCCCGCGGCGGCGCCGGAAGGCGGCAGTCGCGGGATTCGAAAGCCGGAGGACCGCGTTGAACCTGAACACTGTGATGCAGATCGGGCTGGTGGCCTTTACGGCGCTCGGATTCCTTTTCACCTCAATGAAGCTGCCGCACTACGGCGTTGCGGCGAATTTGGTCGGTCAAATTTTTTGGCTTTACAGCTCGTATCGGGCGTGGCGCGAAGCCGACCAAATTGGAATTTTCATTTTGACAATCGGCATCACGCTGATTTTGCTGTACGGCGTGGCCAATTATTGGCTTTGAGGGCCCTAGCCCTCCGGGAAGCCAATACGCCGGCGCGATTTCGCTGCGTCGCCGTGAATTGATTTAAGAGATTGTTAGTTCAGCGCCCACGTGGCCGCTCGCTGCGCGCGCAGAAACGTTATACTCCCAATCCAAAGGGAGCCGAGCCATGACTTGTAGCAACAAGACGTGCAGTAAGCGGTCGTTTGCGGTTGTCACCTTCCTGTTCGCGGTGCTTCTGCCATTGAGCGCTGGAACGCTCCATGCGCGCGACGCCGATGATGCGTCTCGTATCTTCGCCGCCGCTCAGACCGCTAAGCAGCAATGCATGAATAGCTGTCGTGCGCGCTATCGCGACTGTCGCCGTTTGAACCAGCTGCCATCGTCCGAGTGTCGGGGTGTTTACCAGGACTGCACCCGATTCAGTTGCACCGGATTAGGACCGGGATGACCGAGGCGCATTTTGCTAGTATTAGCGGCGCCGCCAGCGCTCCACCGCCCTCCCGGCCCTGCTGATCCGCACCCTCGGGACGCGCTTGAATGGCGCCGTTTGTTTGGATCTTTTGCGCGACACCGCGCCGCAGAACCGGATCTTAAGTTGTCTTAGATTTGGCGCACGTTCGCTATTAGAAAGAACGCCAACGAAAATCGAATCCGGGCCCCTCTGGCGAGGACGCCACTTTGCTTGGCCAACCTCGCGATGTCGGATCAGTCTGTCCCGCGCCAGAGCGTTGAGGGATCGACCGACATCGGGGTGCGCGTTTAATCGCCTCGCGACATCGGCTGAGCTCCTCTGGCGCGGACACGGCGCATCACAGAACAGGAGCAGTTATGGCAGACCGCTACAACGGTTCGAATACCGGAGCCTCCGAGCTGACAGCCGGCTACCTCCGCCGCTCGCCAATTAATTCGACATTCAAAAAATCCTTCAACGCTTGCGCGCTTCTTTGCCAGGCCAAATATGCCGCAGTCATTGTCCCGGCACTTTTGCTCATCGCTATGTCCGGGCCTACTTATGCGGAGACCGGCCGTATTCACATCACTCTGGATAAGACCGGGTACGGCAGTGGAAATTTATTCTATGAAACTCAGAAGTACGGGCTGAGCATCAGCGGCATCAAAGTCAGCGGATTTCGGGTCACAAAAGTCGAATTGACCGGCACTGCGTTAAATTTGGACAGCGCAGCCGACATCATCGGCACTTACGCTGGCGTCGATGCTGGGGTCTCGATAGTCGGGCACGCAAAAACAGCGCGGCTCGAAAATCCCAAAGGTGTCGTTCTGGAAATCCAGGGAGTGAACTTGAGTCGCAAGTTCACTCTGAATCTGAATGGAATAACCATAAAGACCCTCGGGTGGCAAACTTCGCAGCAATGAAGCGTTCGCCTTGGTGTCACTGCGGCTTGATGCCCGCGAACTTGATCACCTTCGCCCACTTCTCGGTCTCATCGTTGACGAGTTTGCTGAAATCAGCCGGCGAACCGGGGACTGTTATGCCGCCCAGGTCCACAAGCCGCGCTTGCAGAGCCGGGTCGGCCAAGCCGGCATTGATCTCTTTGTTGAGCTTGTCGATAACTGCTCGTGGAGTGTTTCGCGGCGCGCTGACGCAGTACCAGGCGCTCGCTTCATAGCCGGGAATGAATTCGGCAAGCGCCGGAATATCAGGGAGCGCGGGCGAACGCGTGGTCGTGGTGACAGCCAAGGCGCGGAGTTTGCCCTGGCGGATAAATCCGATCGAGCCGGGCAAGTTATCGAAGGTCACCTGCACCCGGTTCGTCATCAGATCGGTGTATGCAAGCGCAAGCCCGCGGTAGGTCACATTGAGAATGTCGGTATTGGTCATCAACTTGAACAATTCGGCGGACATGTGCACCGATGTGCCGTTGCCTCCCGTTGCATAGGCCAGCTTGCCGGGATTGGCCTTCGCCAGCGCTACGAACTCCGGCACGGTCGTGGTGGGCAGCAAGGGACTCACTTCCATCACATTGGGCACGCGCATGATGCCGGCGACCGGCGCACTGTCGCGGATGAAATCGTAGGGCAGATTCTCGTAATACGTGGCGTTGATCGCGTTGGTCGGATTGGTGAGCAGGAGCGTGTGGCCGTCGGGATCCGATTTGAGCACGTATTCGGTGGCGATATTGTTGCCGGCGCCGGGACGATTTTCGACGACACATTGCTGACCGATGCGGTCCGACAGCCATTGCGCGATCAGCCGCACAACGATGTCGACAGCGCCGCCGGCGGCGAAACCGACGACGATCTTGACCGGGCGGGTTGGGTAACCATCGGCCGCAGCGCCAAGCGACAGGCTCGGGAGCGCCGCAGCGCCCGCCGCCACATGCAGGAATTTTCAGGAATTTTCGGCGGGGAAGTTTCATCGTGCCCCCCCGCGAGCCTGAGCGCCCCCACGGCGCACGATCAATCATAGCGAACAATCGCCGCAATGTCTGCGATTGGCGCTAAAATCGTCGCGACACGTCAGAATGTCGGTCGCACCGCGACTATGACTTGCGTTGCGAGAGAACCGCCGCCGCAGCTCCGAGCATGCAGGCGATCAGAATGCCAAATGCGACGTAATCGAAAATGTGCATGGGCGTCGCCCCCGTGGGCATAAGTTTAGCGGCCGGACCAGCTATCCGGTGCGAGGCACTTGCCTGCAGCGTCAAAAGACCGCGTCATGGCCGAGCAGAATGTTCCCATGGGATTCCTTCAAATGGGTCCCTTCACGTGGGGTCCTTCACATGTTCCTCCACATGAGTTCTTTCACTGGGGTTCGCCGTTGCCGGAGAGCACCCGCGCGGCGCCCCGAACGGCGTTCCGAAATGCCTCGTCATAATTGACGCCGCTCACGGACCAGCGATGGCGCCGTCCATTCACCGCGAGCTCCCAGTTTGCCACCCATCCGGGCGCGGCATCGCTCCATCGCAAATCGCCGACAAGCGGCAACGCGCTATCGGACAAAGCAGCGATTTTCGATAATCGGTCGGCCGCGGCGATCTCGGCAGTATTGATATCAATCTGATTGTCCTGGAGGATAGCGACACTCGGCAGATTGACGGTCAGCCCGTAACGCTGAGCGGCATTGGCCAACGCCTCCCGCATGTCGGGATCGAAGACGCCGTCCCGAGAAAGGAGGCCGCTGTTGGTGCGGCCATGCACGACAAGCACCATTGCGAGCCGCGGCCTGTCCCCA
>JBKPIZ010000421.1:0-21168 GCA_046730495.1 Pseudomonadota bacterium | reverse complement strand
TGCGAAATTTTCCGAAGCCGTGCTGATGCCGCTCAATCGCGTTGGCGACAAGGAAGGCTGCCGCCGCAACGCCGATGGCAGCGTCACTACCCCGAGCGGTTTCAAAGATGCCTATAAAAAGCTCAGCGAAGGCGGCTGGATTGGCGTCTCGGCGCCGGCTGAATTCGGCGGCCAGGGCCTGCCGATCGTCATCAACCAGGCGGTCAGCGAGTTTTTCTCCTCCGCCAATATGGCCTTCGGCATGTATGCGGCGCTCACCGAAGGCGCGGCCGCCGCCATCGCGGTGCACGGTTCGCTCGAGCAGAAAATCCTCTATCTGCCGAAGCTCGTGTCCGGCCAATGGGCCGGCACGATGAATCTCACCGAGCCGCAATGCGGCACCGATCTCGGTCTGGTGCGCACCCGCGCCGCGCCGCAGAGCGATGGCAGTTACAAGATCACAGGCACCAAGATTTTCATCTCCGCCGGCGAGCACGATCTTGCGGAAAATATCGTGCATCTGGTGCTGGCGCGGATCGACGGCGCGCCGGCCGGAACGCGCGGGCTGTCGCTCTTCATCGTGCCGAAATGCCTGCCGGCGGCGAATGGCGGCATTGGCGGGCGCAACGCCGTTACCTGCGGTTCGATCGAAGAGAAGATGGGCATTCACGGTAACGCCACCTGCGTGATGAATTACGACGGCGCGACCGGTTGGCTCGTCGCCGAGCCCAATCGCGGTTTGCAGGCAATGTTCACGATGATGAACGAGGCGCGCCTTGGCGTCGGCGTGCAAGGCCTGGCGATGTCGGAGGTCGCCTATCAGAATGCAGCCGCTTACGCCAAGGAACGGCTGGCCGGCCGCGCGTTGACCGGCGCGAAATTTCCGGACAAAGCCGCCGATCCGATCATCGTGCATCCCGACGTGCGCCGCATGCTGATGAGCATGCGCGCGTTCAATGAAGCCGCCCGCGCGCTCGTGGTGTGGACTGCGCTCAAAAGCGACATCGCGCACCGCGCTGCCGACGCCAAGGAAAGAGAGGCGGCGGAAGATCATCTGGCGCTACTCACGCCTATAATCAAAGGTCTGCTCACCGATGGCGGCTTCGCCAATGCGGTGCTGGCGCAGCAGATCTATGGCGGCCACGGGTACATCGCCGAGCACGGCATCGAGCAATTCGTGCGCGATGCGCGGATCACGATGCTCTACGAAGGCACCAACGGTGTGCAGGCGCTCGATCTGGTTGGCCGCAAACTGCCGAAGGATGGCGGCCGCGCGTTGCAGGCGTTTTTTGCCGAGCTCACCGCTTACGCCAAGGAGCGCGGCGGCGATCCGGCGATGACGCCCTATGTCAAGCCGGTCGGCCAGGCGCTCGGCGATTTACAGCAGGCAACCATGTGGTTTTTGCAGAACGCGCTCGGCAATCCCGACAATGCCGGGGCTGGCGCGACCGACTATATGCATCTCTTCGGCTTGGTCGCGCTCGGCTATATGTGGTGTCTGATTGCCGAGGCGGCCAAAGCAAAAACCAGAGCTGGAGGTGACGGTGCCACCGACCGGATGGCACAACGCTTGGCCACTGGTCGCTTTTTCATGGAACGAATGTTGCCGGCTACCGCTACGCATCTCGCCCGGATCAAAGCCGGCGCGGCGAGCACCATGGCGCTGCCTGCGGAAGCATTTTAGCGATCTTCGCCGGCCCGCACCGGACCAGGTATAGGAGAGATTCCGATGCCCGACGCTTTCATCTACGACCACGTGCGCACGCCGCGCGGCCGCGGCAAAGTGGACGGCGCTTTGCACGAGGTCACCGCGCTTAATCTGGCAAGCCAGGCGCTTGGCGCAATCAAGAGCCGCAACAATCTCGACACCACGCTGGTCGACGACGTGGTCATGGGCGTCGTCGATCCAGTTGGCGAGGCGGCAGCCGATATCGCGCGCACCGCCGCGCTGGTGGCCGGATTCGGCGATACGGTGGCTGGCGTGCAGATCAATCGCTTTTGCGCCTCAGGGCTCGACGCGGTGAACTTCGCCGCGGCGCAGATCATGTCCGGCCAGCAGAAGCTCGCGGTCGGCGGCGGCGTCGAATCGATGAGCCGTGTCGGCATCGGTTCGGCCGGCGGCGCCTGGTCGGTCGATCCATCGATTGCGGTCGCGCATTATTTCCTGCCCCAAGGCGTCTCCGCCGACCTGATAGCCACCAAATACGGATTTTCGCGCGACGATGTCGACGCCTATGCGGTCGAAAGCCAGAAACGGGCAGCCACGGCATGGGACGACGGCCGCTTTTCCCGCTCGGTCGTGGCGGTGAAAGACGTCAACGGACTGACCATTCTCGCCAAGGACGAGCATATGCGGCCGGGCACCACGATGCAGTCGCTCGCGGCGCTGCAGCCGTCATTTGCGCAGATCGGCGAGCTCGGCGGCTTCGATGCGGTCGCCATTCAGGCCCATCCCGAAGTTGAGTTCGTCAATCACGTGCATCACGCCGGCAATTCGTCGGGTATCGTCGACGGCGCCGCCGCGGTGCTGATCGGCAACAAGGAAGCCGGCGACAAGATCGGGCGAAAGCCGCGCGCGCGGGTGCGCGCCTTCGCCAATATCGGCTCCGATCCGGCTTTGATGCTGACCGGGCCGATCGACGTCACCAAGAAAGTGCTCAAAGCAGCCGGCATGCAGCTTTCCGACATCGATCTGATCGAGGTCAACGAAGCGTTTGCCTCCGTCGTGCTGCGCTTCATGCAGGCTTTCGAACTCGACGGCTCCAACGTCAACGTCAACGGTGGCGCCATCGCGCTCGGTCATCCGCTCGGCGCCACCGGCGCGATGATTCTCGGCACGCTGGTCGACGAGATGGAACGGCGCGATGTCGCAACCGGCCTGGTCACGCTCTGCATTGGCGCGGGCATGGGCACCGCGACCATCATCGAACGGGTATGAGCCAGGATCTGAACAATGCCCAAGCTCGACATCGAAGCGCTACCAATCGATACCAAGACGCCGTATCAGCCGCCGTTCGATCGCGTGGTGCACGGCCGCGAGCGCAAGCGGCTCGGCGCTGCCGCCGGTCTCGATCAATTCGGCGTCAATCTCACCACGCTTCGTCCCGGCGCCGCCTCGGCGCTGCGGCACTGGCACGAGATAGAGGATGAGTTCGTCTACGTTCTCGAAGGCGAGCTCGTTCTGATCGAAGATGGCGGCGAGACCGTGCTCAAGCCCGGCGATGCCGCGGGCTTCAAGGCCAACAGCGGCAACGGCCATCATCTGGTGAACCGGACTACGAACGACGCGGTTTATCTCGAAATCGGCACGCGCTCAATTGAGGACGAGCGCGTCGAATATCCGGATGTCGATTTGCTCCTGGTGCGCGATGACAAAGGTTGGCGTTTCACGCACAAGAATGGCGATCCCTATGGGTGAGGGGCGACGATGAGCTTTACCAATTTCAAGATCGAGAACGATGGCGATGACATCGCAGTTGTGACCTGGGACTCCCCCGGTCGCAGCATGAACGTCATCGATGCCAAGGTGATGGACGAGCTCTCGGCCATTATCGAGCAAACTACGGCGGACGCTGCAGTGAAGGGGGTCGTCATCACCTCGGGCAAGGATGCGTTCTGCGCCGGCGCCGATCTTACGATGCTGGAAGGCTTGAGCCGCGGTTTTGCCGAACTTGCCGCGTCACAAGGCGAGGAAGCGGCGATGGCGCGCTTCTTCGAGGAGAGCCGGCGATGGTCGGTGCTGTGCCGGCGCGTCGAGACCTGCGGTAAGCCCTGGGTCGCTGCGCTCAACGGCACGGCGCTTGGCGGCGGTTTCGAACTGGCGCTGGCCTGCCATCACCGCATCGCCGCCGACAATCCGCGCACGCGCGTCGGCCAGCCCGAGGTCAAAGTCGGATTGATACCGGGCGCCGGCGGCACGCAGCGGGTCGCGCGGATGATGCCGCCGTCGGATGCGCTGCAATTTCTGCTCAAGGGCGATCAGGTGCAGCTTGCTCGCGCTAAGGCGATGAAGCTCATCGACACAGTGGTGCCGAAAGCCGATCTCGTGAGGACGGCGAAGGAATGGATCAAGGGAGGCGGCAGCGCCAAGGCGCCGTGGGACGTCGACGGGTTCAAACTGCCCGGCGGCCCGGTCTACTCCAAAGCCGGCATCATGATGTTCACACCGGCCAACGCCATTTATCGCCGCGAGACCTACGACAATTACCCAGCGGCACGGGCGATCCTTCAGGTCGTCTATGAAGGTCTGCAGCTGCCGATGGATCAGGCGCTGCGGGTCGAGTCGCGCTGGTTTGCGAAAATCCTCCGCTCGCCGGAGGCCGCGGCGATGATCCGCACTTTGTTCGTCTCCATGCAGGAGCTCAACAAGGGCGCGCGCCGCCCCGCCAATGTGCCGGCAAAACAACTGCAGCGGATTGGCGTGATCGGCGCCGGCTTCATGGGCGGCGCGATTGCCTATGTCAGCGCGCTGGCTGGACTAAACGTCGTGCTGATCGATCGCGACCCGGAAACCGCCGAAAAGGGCAAGGCCCATTCGCACAAATTGGTGACCGATCAGATCAATCGCGGTCGCGCCACCACCGCCGATCGCGAAGCTTTGCTCGCGCGCATTACCGCGACGGCCGATTTCGTCGCGCTGAAAGACTGCGATCTCGTCATCGAGGCGGTGTTCGAAGACCGCAAGATCAAAGAGGAAGTGATTTCGCGGACGCAGAACGTGCTCGGCGATGAGGCCATCTTCGGTTCCAACACTTCGACGTTGCCGATCACTTCGCTGGCGGCGGCTTTCAAAGACCGCGCGCGCTTTATCGGCGTCCACTTCTTCTCGCCGGTCGAGCGGATGATGCTCGTTGAAATCATCATGGGCAAGGAAACAGGCGACGCCGCACTGGCGATGGCGCTCGATTTTGTCCGTACGATCCGCAAGACCCCGATCGTGGTGAACGATTCCCGCGGCTTCTACGCCTCGCGCGTCGTCGGCACCTACCTCCGCGAGGGCCATCTGATGCTGACCGAGGGCGTGCCGCCGGCCTTGATCGAGAACGTTGCGCGCATGGCCGGTATGCCGGTCGGCCCGCTGTCGCTCACCGATGAAGTCGCGGTGGATCTTGCCTGGAAGATTCTGAAAGCCACCGAGGCCGATCTCGGCGCGGCGGCGGTCGATCCCAAGCAAAAGGCGCTCTTGGGTGAGATGGTCGAGAAGCGCTCCCGCTTTGGCCGCAAGAACGGCAAGGGATTTTACGACTATCCGCAGAACGCACCGAAGCGCTTATGGGCTGGACTCGCCGAGCTGCAGCTGAATCGGCTCGATGTCGACGACATCGACATTGCCATGCTCAAGCGCCGGCTTCTTGGCATTCAGGCGCTGGAATCGGCGCGTTGTATCGAGGACAGGGTCGTCACCGATATGCGCGAAGCAGACGTCGGTTCGATTCTCGGCTTCGGTTTTGCACCTTTTACCGGCGGAACTATTTCTTACATTGACGGTATGGGTGTGAAGAATTTTGTCCAGATGTGCAACGATCTCGCCAAGGCCTGCGGGGAGCGATTCAAGCCGTCGAAGCTTCTCATCGACATGGCGAACAAAGGCGAGACGTTTTATGGCCGCTTCGCGCCAGCAAAGCGTAAAGCCGTCGCGTAGCTTCATGACGGCGCATTGTTCACCGGAATGCGCCGTCCGTCCGGCTGCGTTCGATCCCAGAGTCCGGCAGACTTGTTATCAATATGGCGCGTGATCAAGTCGACCTGACGCCGATCGAGCGGCGCGACGATCTGGTGCATTGGCTCGCGCAAGGCGTCAAACCCAAATCGCAATTCCGGCTCGGCACCGAGCATGAGAAGTTCGCCTTCACGCTCCAAGGTCATCGTCCGGTGCCCTATGAGGGGCCGCGCGGCATCCGCGCGCTGCTCGAGGGCATGCAGCATCTGCTCGGCTGGGAGCCGATCATGGAAGGGCCGAACATCATCGGCCTGTTTGACGTCACCGGAGGGGGCGCCATTTCGCTCGAGCCTGGCGGCCAGTTCGAACTCTCAGGCGCTCAGCTTGAGACCGTGCATCAGACCTCGAGTGAGCTGATGGCGCATCTGGCGCAGGTGCGCGAAGTCGCCCGGCCGCTGCAAATCGGCTTTCTCGGCATCGGCATGGCGCCGACCTGGACGCGCGCGGAAATGCCGAAAATGCCGAAGGGCCGCTACAAGATTATGACCGCCTACATGCCAAAAGTCGGCACGCTCGGGCTCGACATGATGTATCGCACCTGCACGGTGCAGACCAATCTCGACTTCGGCTCGGAAGCCGACATGGTGAAAAAGCTGCGGGTGTCTATCGCGCTGCAACCGGTTGCGACTGCGTTGTTCGCCAATTCGCCGTTCACCGAGGGCAAGCCCAACGGCTATCAGTCGTTCCGTTCGGAAATCTGGCGCGACACCGACAACGCTCGCGCCGGCATGCTGCCTTGGGTGTTTGAGCCGGGCATGGGCTTTGAGCGATGGGTCGACTACGCGCTCGACGTGCCGATGTATTTCATCAAGCACGGCAACGACTATGTCGACGTTGCCGGACAATCGTTTCGCGACCTGCTGGCCGGGAAATTGCGCGCCTTGCCGGGCACGCGCGCCACTATTTCCGATTGGGCCAACCACCTCTCTACGATATTTCCGGAAGTCCGGCTCAAGCGCTACCTGGAAATGCGCGGCGCCGATTCCGGCACGCTGCCGAACCTGCTGGCGCTGCCGGCGTTTTGGGCAGGCTTGCTCTACGACGATGCATCGCTCGATGCCGCCTGGGATGTGGTGAAGGGATGGAGCGCGGAAGATCGGCAAAAACTTCGCGACGCGGTGCCAAAGCTGGCGCTAGGCGCAACGGTCCAGGGCCGCAGCGTGCTTGAGATCGCCGCCGAGGCTTTGACGCTCGCCCGCGCCGGGCTTAAGCGCCGCAACCGGCGCGATCCAAGCGGCAAGGATGAGACGCGCTATCTCGACGTGCTCGAGGCGCGGCTTGAGCGCAAGACTACCCCGGCGCAAGAGCTGCTCGATAAATATCACGGACCGTGGCGCGGCTCGGTTGATCCCATCTACGACGAGCAGGCGTACTGAATTTCGGTTCACGAAAGAATTATTCGACTCCCGCCGCGGACACGATCAGGATCGAGAGAAGACGGAAATCGCGTGGGAGGGCAGCGTGCTTGAGCATTATCACAACATCAATTCGGTCTGCGCGCAAAAGGTGCGGATTGCGCTTCATGAAAAGGGTCTCGAGGTCAAGGAGCGCTTGCTGACTCTGCGCGGCGACCAGCACGATCCGGCCTATCGCAAGCTCAATCCCAACAGCGTGGTGCCGACGCTGGTGCATGATGGCAAACCGATCATCGAGTCTTCGCTCATTCTCTATTATCTCGACGACGCCTTCCCGGAGCCGCCGTTGATGCCCCGCGAGCCGCGGCTTCGCCATCGCGTGCGGATGTACAACAAACTCGTCGACGAATACGTTCACAATTCCTGCATGATCTCGACGTTCGCGACGGCGTTTCGGCCGAATTTCACCAAAATGCCGCGCGAGGCCTGGCTGGCCGAGGTCAACAAGACTCCGCTCAAGCGCCGCGCCGAATACAAGCGCAGCGTCATCGAGCACGGGCTCGATTCCGAGTTCGTCAGCGAAGCGATCGCGCAGCACGAGAAATTGCTGTCATGGATGGCCGAGTCGCTGCAAAGCGGCCGTTACCTTGCCGGCAATGCCTTTTCCAACGCCGACTGTGCGGGCATTCCCTATATCCTGCGCCTCGAACTTCTAAAGCTTGCCGGCATGTGGGATCGTTATCCGGCGATCGCCGATTGGTGGGCGCGCATGCGCGAACGGCCCTCGGTCAAGGCGACAGTCATCGATCGGATGACGGACATGGACTGGGCGCCGTTCCGCAATCTCGCGCCCGATCCTTGGCCTAAAGTGCAATCGCTCATGAAGGCGGCGTGATAGCTTAAGCGCCAACCTTTCACGCGCCCGCACGCTTCAATTCGCCATGGCCTCTGCGATCAATGCTGGTCTTTGCGCGTTGGTCGCAGCCACCTTCTACAGCGTGCTTGGCTTCGCCATCGCGCGTCACTTGCTGCCGCGGGTGTTGGCGCTCGGCGCGGCGCCAGTCATCGGCTGGGCGGTCTTCAGTGCGGCAAGCTTGCCGATCCTCAGCCTGATCGGATTCTCGACGCTCACAATGATCGGTCTGGCGGCGCTCGGCCTCGGGCTTGCCGGCATAGTCTTGTGGCGGCCGTCGGCTGCGCCGGGCGCGCCGACCGATCTGAAGCCGTGGCGGCCGGCGGCGGCCACGATTGCGGCGGCAATCCTGGCGCTCGCTCCGGTGCTTGCGCTGTTGCCGAAATATTCGGAACGAGGCGTGCGTCTCGCCGCGCCGATTTTCGATCATTCCAAGATTGCCCTCATCGATGCGATGACGCGGCAAGGCCTGCCGCCGGTCAATCCGGTGTTTGGCAGCGATGGTGAACACCTTGTCTATTATTACCTCTGGCATTTCAGCGCGGCGGCGGTTGCGCTGCCGCTGCACATCACCGGCTGGGAAGCCGATATCGGGCTGACCTGGTTCACCGCCTTCGCCTCGCTCACTTTGATGATGGCGGTAGCCGTCTGGCTCATCCGCCGCGCCGGCGCCGCACTCCTGGTCGTCGCCCTGGCGGCGAGCGCCTCATTGCGCGAGGTGTTGAGTTTCTTCTTCGGCAGTTACGAGCTTGAACCGTTTTTGCAACGGCCGAATGGTTTTGCCGGCTGGCTGTTTCAAGCAGCCTGGGTGCCGCAGCATCTCATGGCCGCTTCCGGCGCGATCGCCGCCATGCTGCTGCTTTCCCAATACGCGCAGCGGCAGCAGCCCGCCAACCTGGTGACGCTGGCGCTGGTCGTCGCCGCAAGCTTCGAAAGCTCGGCGTTTGTCGGCGGCGTGACATTTGCGATTGCCGCTTTGGCCGCGGCGCCGCTCTTGCTTGGCGCGATCGAGCGAAAACGGAGAGTCATCGCGATCCTCGGCTTGGCGTTCGCCGGCACAATCGCGCTCGGTCTCGCTGCGCCGTTCATTCGCGATCAATTTGCGTTGATCGCCGCGCGCGGCGGCGCCGGTGCCATCGGTCTCGAACACTTCGCGGTGCTGGGCGAGATGTTTCCACAACCGCTGCACCGCATCCTCGATCTTCCGGCTTTTTGGTTGATCTTGCTGCCGCTGGAATTCCCGGCGAGCTTCATCGCCGGCGCGATTGCGCTTGTGGCTATGCTGGGCACTCGCGCGTCGATCCCGGAATGGACGGCAGCGAGAGTACTCGGCGTGCTCGCGGCGGCGGGGCTCGCGGTCTCGTGGCTTTTGGTCAGCAGGCTCGGCGATAACAACGACCTCGGCTTACGTGCCGTTTTGCCGGCGGCCATGATCCTGATCGTGTTCGCGGCGGCGGGAACGCTGGCTGCGCCGCAACGCGGACTACGCGCAACGATCGCGGCCTTCGCCATCGGCGGGCTCGCGCTCAGTTTGCCCGATGCCGCCATGATGGTCTCCGGCAACTGGCGCGGCAGCGCCGCCGCCAACGAAGCCGTGTTCGCGCAAGCGCCGGAACTGTGGGCCGCGGTGCGGCGCCACGCTCCCGCCGGCGCGCGGGTCGCAAATAATCCGCTGTTCTTGCAGGATCTGACGCCGTGGCCCGCCAACATCTCGTGGGCGCTCCTTGCCGACCGCAGTTCGTGCTTTGCCGGCCGCGAACTGGCGATACCATTCGCGGCTCTGCCGCCAGAACGCCGCGACGCCATCAATGACCAATTCATTCGCGTGTTTGCCGGCCAGGCGACGCCTGCGGACGTCGATGAGTTCGTCACGAAATATGGCTGCGATGTCGTTGTCGTTGTGCCGCAGGACGGCGCCTGGGCCAACGATCCGTTCGCGGTAAGTGCAGATTATCGCCTCGCAGAAGGGCGCGAGGATCGTTGGCGGATTTACGCAAGGGCGGTTTCCGCCAATGACCGTGGTAGATGATCATCTGAGACCAGACAGCACTCCGCTCATTCCCGCGAAAGCGGGAATCCAGCTCATGACAGATAATTTTTGCGGTACTGGGTCCCCGCTTTCGCGGGAACGAGCGGCTGACGTCGAGCCGAATTTTAAATCCCGGCGTACCAATTAAAGCCGCGCTCGCTCCAATAGGTCTCGCGGAATTCGTTCGACACTTCGATCGCCCTGATCCATTTAGCGTTCTTGTAGCCGAGCTTGGTCGAGGTGCGAAGCCGCAACGGATAGCCAAACGGATCGCCGATGATTTCGCCGGCATATTTGGTCGCGAGAATCGTCTGCGGATGCAGTGCGGTCGGCATATCGATGCTTTCGGTATAGTCGTCGGCGCAGATGAAGTAGACATATTTCGCGGTCAGATCGCCGCCGACACGCTGCAAAAAATCGCGCAAGTTTGGTCCGGACCATTGGCCGATATAGTCCCAGCCCTCGACGCAGACGTGGCGGACGATGATTTCCTGCTCCGGCAACGCATAAAGGTCTTGGGCTCGCCACGGCCGTTTGTCGGCGATGCGGCCCGCCAATTCCAGGGTCCACGTCGCGCCGTCGACCGGCTTGACGTCCGTGATCGGATAATAGGCGTTGAAACGCGGCGGCTTCATCACTTGCGATGGACTGAAAGTCGGCGCCAGATGGTTGGCGCGGAAGATCGCGTTTTGGACGCCGTCATTCCATGACGATACTGCGCGCAGCGCTTTCTGCACCGAATCGATCTCGCTGACATCGCAGCCCGTCAGCATGGTCAGCGCGCCGAGACTGACGGCGCCGCGCAGGAGTCCGCGCCGGTGGATGTCGTCGACGAGCTTGCGATTCTCGATGAGAACGCCCTGATCGATCGGCTTGCGCGGCCGAAACAGGGACTGAGTGCGGGGGCGAATGGTCATGGTCGTGTTCCGTCAGCGCGATGTCTCGATCTCCGGAACGGTCTTGATCTCCGGAATGGTTTTTATCTCGGCGATCGTCGGAGCGGCGGCGCTCGGCGCCGCGCCGTTATCAATCGCTGGACCGCCGGTGAGCATGGCGAGCAGGCTTTGCGGCACCAATAAAGCCAGTGTCACATGGACCACGATGAACGCCACGATCGCGGTCATGCAGAGAAAGTGCACCAGTCGGATGTTCTGAAAACTGCCGAATAGATTCGCAAGCTCGGAAAATTGCACGGGCTTCCACAGCGCCAGCCCGGAAATCACAATCAGGACGCCGACCGCCATGACGCCGAGATAGAGCGCCCGCTGCACGGCGTTGTAGTGCGTGAGATCGTCGTGGCGCAGACGAAACCGCAGCGCCTCGCCCATCGTGACGAAAACCTCGCGCGGCGAAATCGGAAAAAGCTTCTGCCAAAAGCGGCCGCTGATGATGCCGTAACAGAGGTAGGCGATGCCGTTGAGCACAAAGATCCACATGCCGAAGAAATGCCATTGCAATCCGTATTGCGCCCATTTGCCGATCACGATGACATCGGGAAAACGCAAAAAGCTGAACAGAATGTCGTCGTTGTAGATCTTCCAGCCGCTGCCGATCATGATGAAGATCGCCAGCGCATTGATCCAGTGCATGACGCGCACTGGCAACGGATGCAGGCGGCGCGGTGCAATAGATTTCGCCAATGCGGTCGCCTGTGCCGTCTGTGGCATCGGCAGCTCCCGTTTCGACACAGAACCGTCACAAAAGCGCGCGCACCCGGCGCTTTGGCGCATCGATTTTGACAGCTTCGCGCGCGTGCTTAGGACCGCGACGGTACGAGGGCGCTACCACACGCGCAAGGCGCTGCGGTTCACAAAGCCGCGTGGGCATTTTGATGGCGCGCCACTGGTGCGACAGATTGGGACCGTGCCGGACGCGAGCGAGTTCATTGTTGAGTTGAGCATTTTTCGACTGTGCGATCACGACTTTGTGAGATGAAAAATCCGATAACTTTTCGGTGTTTGACGACTTGTATTCGCTGAGACGGAAGTGATTGGCGCCTTGCCGGCCGCTTTGGCACAGCAAGATTGATTGCGCTGCCAATAAATTTGCTAGGGGCCGCATGACCGATCGAGCCAACGGACAATCAGCGTCGGTTCGCGCTGAGGCAGTCGAGAGCCGCTCCCGTCACTCATGCGGCATAGCTTTTATGGCCAAGGCCTCGGCGCCCGGGCGCGCCAAGACCAGGCTGGTCCCGCCGCTGACCTTCGACGAAGCAGCCGATCTCAACACCGCATTTTTGCGGGACGTGGCCGAGAACCTTGTCGCCGCTAGCGATCAGATTCGCGCTACTCAAAATGCGGCTATTGTCGGCTATGCGGCTTATGGCCCGCCGGGCTCGATCGATTTTTTCCGCGGCATCCTGCCGGCTTCGATCGATCTGATCGAAGCCTGGCTGCCGAGTTTCGGCGATTGCCTGTTCCACGCCATCGGCGAAATCTTGAGCCGCGAGCATCAATCCGCGGTGGTGCTCAATTCCGACAGCCCGACGCTGCCGACGGCACTGCTGGTCGAGACCGCCGAAGTCTTGGCGCAACCGGGCGATCGGGCGGTGCTCGGTCCGTCGACCGACGGCGGCTACTATCTACTCGGTCTCAAACACGCGCATGCCCGGATGTTCGAGAACATTACCTGGAGCACCGAGCGGGTGGCGGAGGAGACGCTCACGCGTGCGCGGGAGATTGGCCTTGACGTGCACAGGCTGCCGGCCTGGTACGACGTTGACGATGTCGATGCGCTCAAGCGCCTCGACGCTGAGCTGCGCGGCGCGGACGTGGAAACGCGGCCGCAACCGGCCCAACAGCCGCGGTTCGCCGCGCACACCGCCAAACTGATGCGGCAACTGGCGCGCGATCGCGATTTCGGCCGCGCCGCCGCGCGCGCGTTTGCAGACGACCGGATCCACGTGTGAGCCGGCGCGGCTTCGAGAATTTTTCAAGGGGATGATTGGATGGAAAGCGCGGCGACAAACGGGGCGGTCGATCCGGCCCGCTATTTCGAGAACGTAACCACCGATGACGATATCCCGGAGCAGGATCCGGTTTGCCTCTATCTGGAAACGACCAACCGCTGCAATTTGCTGTGCACGACGTGTCCACGCACCTACGAGCAGCTTGAACCCCCGGCCGATATGAGTTGGGAGCTGTTCACCTCCATCGTCGATCAGATTCCACATTTGCAGCGCGCGGTGATGCACGGCGTCGGCGAGCCGATGCTGGTCAAGCACCTGCCGCGCATGGTGCGGTACCTCAAGGATCGCGGCACCTATGTGCTGTTCAATACCAACGGCACCGTGCTCAATGAGAAGAACGGGCGCGCGCTCATCGCCGGTGGTTTGGACGAGTTGCGCGTCTCATTCGATGCTGCCAATGCCGAATCCTACCGCGCCATTCGCGGCAAGAATTACTTCAACCGCATTCTCAAAAACGTGCGTGCGTTTCGTGAGCTGCAAGAGCGTGAGGGTCACGCCAAGCCGAAGGTTTCGGCGTGGCTCACCGGTTTGCGCGAAACGATCGAGGAACTACCGGATTTCGTCCGCGTCGCCGCCGAGGCCGGCGTCAAGGAAGTGCATCTGCAGCGGCTCGTGTTTTTCAAGGAAAACGCCATCGGCATGGCGCGACCGGATCAGGCGCTCTACGAGCAGCTGTCCGCCGCGGAGACGGTCTATATCGAACGCGCAACCGCACTGGCCGAAGAGCTCGGCATTACGTTTAGCGCATCGGGCGGCGCCTCGGAGCCAGGCGTGAGTCTTAAACGCCACGACAACGGCTCGCCCTGGGCGCTGTGCCGGCGGCCGTGGACGGTGATGTATTTCACCGCCAATGGCCGCGCGCTACCATGCTGCATCGCGCCGTTCTCGCAGCGCGGCTACGAGAACTACACGCTCGGCAATGCGACACAGCAAAGCTTACGCGAGATCTGGACCGGACCGGCCTACCGCGCCTTCCGTCACGCGCTCAAATCCAATAAGCCGGCCGAAGCTTGCGCCAATTGCGGCTTGCGCTGGAGCTTGTAGAGCAGATTCGCCGCACTGGGTTTTCCGCTTATTCCCGCGAAGGCAAGAATCCAGATGACCGCCACTGAAACGAAATCAATTGACCTGGATCCCCGCTTGCGCGGGGATGGGCGCAGGTTGCGGGCCCCAAACGACTCCAAATCCTCCGTCGCCGTCATCATTCCGACGTTTAACGAGGCGGAATCGATCGGCGCGGTTATCGCCACGCTGCCGCGCGACATTGTCGATCGCGTCATTGTCGCCGACGGTGGCAGCAGCGACGGCACGCGCGAGCATGCGCGTGCGGCCGGCGCGGAGGTCGTCGCGGTCGGCCGCGGCTATGGGCTCGCCTGTCTCACCGGCGCGCAAGCGGCCACCGATGCCGATATTCTCGTCTATATGGACGGCGACGGCGCCGACGATCCCGCGGCGATCGCTGTTCTCATTGCGCCGATCGAGGAGGGGACTTGCGACTTCGTCATCGCCTCTCGCGCGCGTGGGGTGCGCGAGCCCGGCAGCATGAGCTGGCACCAGCTCGTCGCCGGGCGCGTTATTGGCGCGTTGATCGGATTGTTTTACAGCGCGCGCTATACCGACATGTGTGCGCTACGCGCGATCCGGCGCGACACACTGCTCGGACTCGGCATGCGCGAAATGACCTATGGCTGGAATCTGGAAATGCAGATGCGCGCCGCGCGCACGCATTTGCGCATCCGTGAAATACCGGTCGATTATCGCTGCCGCGTCGGCGGGAAATCGAAAGTCGCCGGCTCGCTCTCCGGTTCGCTCAAAGCCGGCGCCAAGATTCTTTCCACCTTCGCCCGCATCGCGCTGGAGCGGCGGACACCGCCTTAGGTCCGTGGCTTTGGAAGTCCCTCAGCTCGTCAGGATATGCTTGTCGGGATCGAGCCAGAACGCCCACACCGCCGAACCCACGACCAGCAACGCGGCGGCGACGATGAACGGCGCCTGCCAGTTGCCGATCTGAACCAGCGCGCCGAACACAATCGGCGACAATGCGCCGCCGATATTGCCGGCCATGTTCATCATGCCCGACACTGTGCCGGAATATTTGCCGCCGGTGTCCATCGGCACCGCCCAGGATGGGCCGATCGTGCATTCCAGAAAGAACATTGAGGCGGTCAAGCACCACACCGCGACGTAAGGATCCTCGGTGAGCGCCGCCGGCACGATAAACACGGCGCAGCCAAGCAAGCCAGTGATGGCGACGACGCGGCGGCCGATCTTGGCGCTGCCGGTGCGCTTGAGAAGATAATCGGTGGCGAGGCCGCCGACGGTGTCGCCGATCACGCCGGCCCACAGCGGCAGCGACGCGAACAGCCCGACCTTGAGCAGCGTGAAATGGCGGTAGTCGACGAGATAGGACGGCAGCCAGCTCAAAAAAATCCACAGGCAGTAAACATAGGTGAAATAGGCCGCCATGATCGCCCACATATTCGGCGAACTTAACAGCGTGCCCCACGGCACATTGGCTTGCTTCTCCATCGGCGGCGGCTTGATCGCGCCGGTGGCATCCACCCCGCGAATGCGCTCGAGCTCAGCGCGGTTCACCATGCCATGTTCTTCCGGCAGGTTGCGGTAGGACAGTGCCCACCACACCGACCACAGAATTCCGACCGCGCCGCAGATCAGGAACACGGCGCGCCAGCCCCATTGGCTCATGATCAGCACCACGAGCGGTGGCGCGATCGCGGCGCCGAGCCGGCTGGCGCTGTGGGTGATGCCCTGCACGAAGCCGCGCTCGGGCTGTGGATACCATAGCTGCATCGCGCGCGTGGCGCCGGGAAACGCGCCGGCTTCGCCGACCCCGAACAAAAATCGCACCACAATGAACGAGACTGCGTTGAACGCGCCGGCGGTTGCCGCCGTCATGATCGACCAATAGGTGACGATACTGGCAAGCACGCCGCGCGCGCCGAGCTTGTCGGATAACCAGCCGCCGGGAACCTGAAACATCGCATAGGCCCACACGAAGGCGGAAAAGATGAATCCCATCGTGATCTTGTCGAAGCCGTATTCACTGCTGATCAGGGGCGCTGCAGTCGAGATGTTGACGCGGTCGAGATAGGTGATGAGGTACATCGCGCTGATCATCAAAAGGACGTACCAACGGCCTCGGCTCGGGCGTGTAGAGGTGCGTGTGGATGCAGCGGCGGCCTGCTCGAGCATGTGATTCACTCCCCTTGCGATGGTTTCTTCTCCGCGCTCCTTCGTTCGTTCGGCGCGTTCAAACCACCCTGCCTGTTTATGCCGTGATCGGCAAGCGCGCGCGATGCCGCGGTACTACAGAGGTAACCCGGACGGAACGAAGTGAAATCAGGAAGCGGCGTTGCCAGAACACGGTGCTCGGTATGCGCAACTATTTGAGGCCGTTGACAGCGACAATATTGAATTTGGCGTATTTCTCGCCAATCTTGAGCGCCGCTTGAAATTCGGGAGAAGTACGCCAGCCCTCCAGCGCCTCCATGCTTTCCCACCGAAGGATCACGACTGGTCCGTGGGGTAGGTTTCCCGCTAACAGCGTTCCTGGTCCGGCCGCGACGTACTCGCCACCGCGATCCTTGACCGAATTCTGCGCGGGCGGAACGTACTCTTTCGAGTAGCCCTCCTGGTCGCTGACCTCGTTGATGGCGATCATATAAACCGGTGGTTTGGCTTGCGCATGCAGAGCCTCGATAGCGGCGCCGCCAAGTGCTGCCCCGGCCAACACTGACACCGCCAGGCTAAATCCAGTCTTCACGATGGTCCTCCCCTAAAAGTAGTGCTGCGAACGATACTGATGCGAGTGAAATTCGGTCTCTTGGGACTAAAGCTCGGTTTCTGGAAATTTTTGCCGCTCGGCTTGGTGACACGAAGCCTCTGATATTCGATCAGTTAATTCGGGCAGACCGAGCCGGTCTTCACCCAGGCGTCAAGCAGCGCGCCCGCTCGCGCCTGCGTGCCGGGCGCTGGCCGGCGATCCCCTCCGGGAGTCCAGGCCCAGCCGACCAGATGATCCTCACCGACGTGATGCACAATATCCTCGAGCGAACGGCCGCCATTGCGCGCGGGATCTTTGATCTGCCCACAGATCTGAGCGAGCGTCTTGCCCTCCCAGCCCATCTCATGCGGCGCGAGATGCCAGCCCGGATTGCCAGGCACGCCGGCGGGTTCGAAATTGGCCGCTTGATGGCAGATCGGGCAGCGCATTGCCGGCAGCCCGAAGCCGTCTTCGCTGCGTTCGACCGGCGGCTGATGCAAACGCCGCACGTCGCCCTGGCGCGGGCGATCGCCGACGGGATGGCAATTCATGCAACGCGGATGGGTGAGCACTTTGCCGGCCTCCGTGAACAAGGCCACGGAGCGCGCTGCGGTGTCGCTAATCGCCGCAAAACTTTCCGGAGCGGCCAGACGATCCGATGCCTCGTCCGAAACGGCCGGCGCGGTCATCGTGATCGCGAGCAGAGCCGCGACGGCTGACAGGATTTTCCCCCGCAGCTTGAGCCTCACGCGCGCTCCTCTTGGTTCAATGCTCGTCCCATGCACAGGATGTTTGGTAGCGCCAAAAAAACTTTCATAGCCATGGGCGTGCGCTAAACCAGGTAGCGCTGCGGATCGGCGAGGATCACGTCGCGCACCGCTTCATGATATTTGACATAGCCGGTGCAGCGGCAGAGATGGCCGTCGAGTGCCGCAGCAATAGTTTTTTCAAGCGCGGCGCGCGGCACGCGGTTTTTCGCCAGCCGTTCGAGCAGCGCCTGTCCTTCGTTGAGAAAGCCCGCGGTACAATAGCCGCACTGAAAGGCGAAGTGATCGATGAAAGCTTTTTGCAGTACCGAGAGTTCGCCGTTCTTGGCATGGCCTTCGACGGTGCGGATCGATTTGCCGTTAAAGCTCGCCGCCGGCACGATGCAGGTCGGGCTGGTATGGCTGGTGCCGTCCGGATTGTCGATGATCACCGCGCAGCTCAAACACTGCGCCGCGCCGCAACCGAATTTGGTGCCGGTGAGCCCGAGATATTCGCGCAAATAATCGTTCATCGTCAGTTCGTCGCGCACGTCCGTCGGGCCGTAGGCGCGGCCATTGATCGTCACGCTCAACGTCGTCACGTCAGCACTCCTTTGAGCATCGGCTGCGTCACTGGCAAGGAACGGAAGCGATGACCGGTGGCGTCGAAGATCGCATTTATGACTGCGGCGACGACGGGAATTCCCACGATCTCCGCTATGCCTTTGGGCGCTTCGTCGGCGGAGAGCGGCGGCAGCATCTCGACCTCGAAATCGTGCAGCGGAAGATCCGAGCCGCGCGCGACCAGATAACGACCGAGATTCCAGGTCCCGTCGCCAGGGCCGCCCTCATAGGGCGGCAGCGTTTCGAGTAGCGCGTAACCGACGCCCATGGCGAATGCGCCTTGCGCCTGGCCGATCACAACCTGCGGCACCAGGGCATTGCCGCATTCGAACACACTGTAGGCCTTAGCGATGCGCAGCGCGCCGGTTGAGCGCTCGATCTTGACGCGGACAAGGGTGCCGCATTGTGAGGCGTAGCTCATTCCGATCCGGTTGAAGTCGGTCGGTGGAAATTTGACGCTGGTGCGATCAAGGCGCACGAACTTGCCGGCGCCGCGGCGCAGCGCCAGCGCGTCGATATCGGCGGTCCAGTTTTGTCGGTCGATCTTGAAATCGGCCTGCGACCACGCCCAGCGGGAAAAGGCGTGCGCCATTGCGCCGGTCACGCCATTGCGCGCATGAGCCTTCGCCGCGACCTGCGCAGCGGGCAGCGGCGACAGGCCGGGCATGGTGAGTTGTCCGTCTTTCCACCGCCCTGCCTGCCATTGCGTCGCGCGCAGATCGCTTGGCGCAATGCGCCACAGATCGAGCGCCGCCGGCCATAAGCCGAAGCGAAAGATCACGCGCGCCGCTTCGGCCGCCGCGTGGGTCCCGACATGGGCGCCGATCGATGCAGTGGTCGCCGAGCTGATCGCTGGCACCCAGCGGGGATTGCGTTGGGCCGTGTCCTGGGTCTTCTGATCGATCTTGTATGGATCGCCGGAGGTTATTAGCGCTAGTGGACCGAACGTATCGATTTGCGCGAGCGCGACTTCGTCAGCGACGCCGCCCAGATGGGCCGCGACCCGGTTCGCGACCGCCGTGCCAAGGCCAGTGCCCATCTCGGTGCCATCGATCCGTATTGCGATCCGGCCCTCTGGATCGATCTCCACCGCCCCCAAGGTAGCATCCGCACCGCTGCCGTAATCTTTGGTGGCGCAAGCGACGCCGGTGCCAACAAGAACTCCCGCATCTTTTCCGCGGGACTTCTCCGCGGCACGCTCGCGCCAGATCGCGTGCTGCTCGAGCTTGTCCAATATCTCCGGCGTGCGCACCGATACGATGTACGGATTTCCGGTAATGATCCGGCCAGCGCTGCCCAGCGCGTTGCGCCGGCGGAATTCGATCGGGTCCATCGGCAAGGCCGTGGTCACCTCGTCGATCAAGACTTCTAGCGCAGTCATTGTCTGCAGCGTGCCATAGCCGCGCATCGAGCCGGCGGTCACGCCGCGTGAGTGCAACGCCACCGTCGTGACGTCGGCCTTCGGTACGTCGTAGATACCGAGCGCGGCCGTCGCGCTGACGGCGGCGACACTCGCCGAATAATTGGCAAGCCCGCCGCCATCCAGCTCGTGATCGGCGGCGAAAGCGAAAATTTTTCCGCTGGCGCGATCGATGCCGATTCGCGTGCGCATCTTGAACGGGTGGCGTTTGATGCCGCCCTGAAACTGCTGATAGCGATCATGTGCGAGCCGGACCGGGCGGTCCGGAAGAAACATCGCCGCCAGCGTGACATAAAGCGGGAATGGCGTATGATCGCGTCCGCCGAAACCGCCGCCCATATAGGCGAACTGCATGTTGATGCGCGCTGGCTTGTGCGCGGCGTCGGCTTCGCCGAGCAGGAAGGCGACCGACTCGGCAGCCTCATAGGGGGATTGCACACCGACGACGAGCTCAAGGTTCTTGCGGCCAGCGTCGTACCAAGCAAGTCCGCTTTCCGGCTCGAGAAACATCGGGTCGACCGATTGCGTCTCAAATTGCCGCTCCAGCACCAGACGCGCAGGATCGTTGGCCGCAAGCTCGGCGCGAATGTCTTCGCCGTGACCCGCCGCTTCCGCATAATCGAGCCCGGTTGGAATCGGCAGCCGCGCCCAGATCGGGCGCTCGGTGTTCTGGAACTTGCCGGGACTGACCCAGCCGTTCTTGACCGGCGAATAGACATCGGGCGCCCCCGGGGTCGGGCCGGCCACCCTGGTGAAACGAAAGGCCGCGTAGGGCGGCCCCGTGACGGGGCCGGTCTCCTCGCCGTATTTCACGACAGTCGCTTTGCGCAATGCGAGCCGCGCCTGATCAAAAGCATCGAAATCCTCGAAGATCAGAAGCGCGATCGGCTGGCCGAGATAAAGCGGCGTCCTGCGGAACTGACAGAATAAGTCGCCGGCGTAAAATTCAGGGACCCGCGTGCCGATGCGCGCCAGATCGTCGGCGGTGACGACCGCGGCGGGTTTTGCGGCGCCGTTCAGGCGTGACAGATCGAGCCCGTCAAAGATGTGACTTGCGTCGGTCGCGCGGATAAGCATTGCGTGCGAGGTTTTCGCCGGCCAGCCGGGAAGATCGGCGGCGCGAAAATCCGCTGCATAGAGCTTCGATCCGGTGACCTTGACGACGCCATCGATGCGCCCGGTACCGGTAGCGGCCGGATTGAAGTTCTGCCGGCCCGGGAAAGTTTCGCGCGCCGCGAAGTCGGGCTGTTGTGCCGAATCCAGGGGCGAAACCGAAAGCGCAATGCCGCTCGATGTGAGCAACTTCACGAAATCGCGCCGCGAGGTCCTCACAATTCTCACCCTCTGGAATCGGTCTTTATGTTAGCCCGGGCGCGGCCTGACCAAGCCTGCGCCATCATTTCAGCACCACGGCCAAAAAATTGCGCACCAAGAAATTGTCGTGCGCGCAACGATCATAGGGCGTCAGGTGGCGAATGCCAGAACATTGCCGAAACTATGCGCATGGACATGAAAAAGAGTTCCATCACGCTGCGCCAATGCGTGTTTGCGTCACGCTTGCGTTGAATTATGATCCTCGCGGGCTTCAATATTTTTCGAACGTAGCGTGTTGAATGGCGGCGGCGCGGATC